>JAURYC010000309.1 GCA_030654105.1 Deltaproteobacteria bacterium | reverse complement strand
CCTTGCCAATAGACCCCCCACCAATCCTCACCCGCCTTAACCCTTTCTTTGGCCAGGGCAGGGGTGATTTTCAGCGCTTCCGGTTTCAGGAGGGTCCTTTCAACCAGCAAACCCATCATCACCACCCAGGTGGTTACGATGGCTATTTGCAGGAGAAATCCTCCCCGGCGAATCAATAATTTTTTCCACCAACTCCCAGACCAGCTCATCCAAACTCCTATAACCTCTAACTTCCTCGAGCGAAGGGATTGCCATGGGAAAAGGTCTGTAGAATTATTCTATCAAAGGAGCACAAAGAGTAAAGCGTGAAAAACTATGGAAGATTTCTCATTTTTTGCAACTCCCAACTCTCTACTCTCTACTTACTCTTTAATCTTTATTGGTTTCCGGTATCCCGAGATGGGGAGCCAAAGAAGGGATCAGGTCGCGTAAGTCCATGCTGTGCACAGAAAAAGTGGCTAACGACTCTAAGCGGGTTGAAAGGGGGTTAAAGGCAATCGAGAGCCCGGCCATTTGGAACATATCAATGTCTCCCGCGCTGTCGCCGATGGCTAAAATTTCCTCTTGACGGGCGTTGAATTGGCGTTGAGCCTCCCTAACCCACTCTCCTTTCTGGTCGTAGTGAACGTTGATTTTAATTTCCCCGGTGAGGAGACCATCGGCCACCCTCAATTCATTGGCCACAGCATAATCAAAGTCGAATTCTTTCTGCATTCTCTCCGATAAAATGGTAAGGCCAGAGGAAATGATTCCCAGCTTGATTCCTCTGGAACGCAGGTATTGTAAAAAGTCTTCCACCCCTTCATAGAGAGGAATGTCTTTCAAGATCCTCTCCAAATCAGAAACCTTCATCCCCTTCCAGATCGCGGCGTCCAGCCGGCAGAAGCGGTCGTAAGTAATTTCTCCCCGCAAGAATGCCTCTTGATATTTTTCTGCATATCCGTCCCAGACTCCTAAACGTCTATGGATGTATTCCCAGGCACTCCGTTCTTTGGTCAGAGTACCGTCTAAATCAAAAAGGGCTAATTTATAAGATGGCATTCTATTCCTCTGCCAACTATTTACTAATACAAACGTAATAAATCCATCGATATTAATCCCCTCACCCTTCCCCTCTCCCCCACAGGGGGAGAGGGATGGGGTGAGGGGGAGTCGAGTGGGGATAAAAAAATTAATGCGCTTGTATTAATAACAAAATCGGATCCAGTAACCAATTTAAAAGGGGCCAGGTATTCGGCTAAAAACGTATGGAGCAAGGCGTAAGGGGGGAGAGGGATCAATTTGTTTGGGGAGCGGGCCAATGGCCGAATCAATCCTCACATTTCTGTTTTAAAGTCCTCGGGTTTCAGTTTGTCAAATAGATCGTCAATCCATTTATCCGAGGTTTCTTTCTTCGTTTTGGGGTCCGTATGGCCGACCGACTCCAGCACTTTCTCAGCAACAAATATGGGGGCTTTGACGCGCAGGGCCAAAGCGATGGCATCACTGGGTCGGGAATCAATCTCCACTACCCTCCCATCGACTTCCAGGTAAATGATGGCGTAAAACGTGTTGGAGCGCAGGTCATTTACCGTAATCTGGCGCACGTTGGCGTTCATCCCTTCAATGACATTTTTTATTAGGTCATGAGTCATAGGGCGGGGGGTCCAGGTATGTTCGATACCCATGGTGATGGCATTGGCTTCGAAGAGGCCCACCCAGATGGGTAAGGTTCTTCCCGTAGCCTCTTCTTTGAGGACAACGATGGACTGATTCGTCTCCGAATCAAAAAACAAGCCCTGCACTTTCATCTCCACCATGGTATCCCCCTTGCCAGGATATTCTGCGCTCCTCCCCCCTCACCCCTGCCCTCTCCCCCGTTTGCGGGGGAGAGGGGAAGGGTGAGAGGGCTTAACTTATTTTATTATATGGCCGTCAACTATAAAAAGCCAGTTTTTTCTCATTCACCTTTTATCCTCCAGAACTTCGTCCAGAAGGTTCTGCAGGATCCGACTGGCCGAACCCTTTAGAATCCAGTTGGATATATAGCGGGTAAGTTGGGTTTCTTCCCGGTTCACTTCTACGATCTTCGCACCGGCCTTTTTGGCGATTACCGGTAAGTCGCAAGCCGGAGATACCACAGCAGATGTGCCGATGACCAGCATCAGTTCACAGCTGCCTGCCTCTTCCCTGGCTTCCATGTGGGCCCCCCAGGGAATTGGTTCCCCGAAAAATACAAAATTGGGTTTTAGCACACCGCTGCATGAGCAACGGGGCGGGAGCGGCTCCAGTTTGACTCCTTGGCTCTCGTACATTCGGCCGCAAATCATGCAGATTAATCTTTTGCCGCTGCCGTGAAACTCAATGACCCTTTTGCTTCCGGCAGCCTGATGTAGGTTATCGATATTTTGGGTAACGATGGAACTCAGGTAGCCCTCCTGTTCAAGTTTGGCTAAGGCCAGGTGGGCTGGATTGGGCTTGGATTTTTCCAGTAAGCTTCCCATTTCCTTGAGCATGGTCCAAACCTTTTGGGGATTGGAGTAGAACGCTTCGATGGTGGCATATTCCATGGGATCGAACCTCTCCCAAAGACCTGAGGGCCCGCGAAAATCCGGAATCCCGCTTTCTACCGATATCCCGGCTCCGGTGAAGGCCACCACTTTTTTAGCTTGGAGAATGGCTTGGGCAGTTTTTTTGATTAAGTCTTCATCCATGCTTTCTCCTTTTCCCATTTTTAATGACTTCTGGGAATAAAAAATTCTATCAGAATGAAGGATTTTGGCAAGGATAAATGAAAAGCGAAGAGTTCATAGTTCATAGTTTGGAGTTCGGAGTATTGAATCTTTAAATTCCATACGCTGAACTTATTACTCCGAACTATTTTTTATTGAATTGAAAAAGGTTTGACAAAGAGGGATTGGAAAGGTAATCTTTAGGCAGAATTTTTTTCCTTTACGAATGATCCTAAAAATTCGGATGGGAGGAACTAGGGAAGAAGCGGTCATTGTCAGTGCGGTCCGGACAACCAGCGGTGCCCGCGTCCTTACTACCCTTCTTTATGCCATGGAAGATTTGCAAGCGAAACGGGGAATGGTTTCTCTTTGTCTGGGGGGGAGAAGCAGTATCGTTAATTGTAGAACGTCTTTAAACCAAATCAGAGCGGAGTTATGAGTTAGGAGTTTTAGATAGATACTCCGAACTATTGTTTCCACGTTCCGCAATCTCCAAATGGGGAGGTATGCCATGGCCATTTCTGCCTACATTTTTATCGAGACAACTCAGGGTAAAGCCAGGGTGATTGCCCGGGAGATCGCCCAAATTCCAGGGGTCAAAACAGCCCATACGGTTACCGGCCCTTATGATGTAATCACCTTCGTGGAAGCTGATTCCATCAGCGTCTTGGGAGACTTCATCGTCTCCAAAATCCAGGGCATAACCGGGGTCCTGCGCACGTTGACCAACGTGGTCATTGATGCGCATTGAATTGAATTTGCCCTCCTGCTTTAGGGAGCAGTGATGTGCGGGCGGATGGCGGCCAGTTTCTTGGGCCCGATGCCGCTGACCCGGAGGAGGTCTTCCGGAGAGGTAAATTTTTCGCCCTGCTCCCGGTAGTCGATAATGGCTTGGGCGATTTTGGGCCCGATGCCGGGCAGCGTATTTAACTCTTCAAGGCTTGCCGTGTTGATATTAATCGGAATGGAAAGTACCGGAAGCTTTTGCGGGGCTAAGGGTTCCACCGTTATTCTTCCTTTTTCGTTCCCTTCCGGCAGAACATTTAGGCGACAGCTTTTTTCAATTTTGGTCTGAAGAATTTCAGGAGGCAGAGAAATTTTATCCTTGATCCCTCCCGCTTTCTCGATGGCATCGAGTATACTTTCCCCCCTTGCCACCGGGTAAACCCCGCGCCGGTTGACGCTCCCGTCTACTTCGACCAAGAACTCCCCTTCCCCAGACTTTTTCAAGGAGAAATCACCTGCGGCAACAAAGCGGACCGGTAAAGACGGAGGAGAAGAATGAGACGTTAAGAAGAAGAAAAGGACCAATAAAGAGGCGAGGAAGAGAACCACCCCCTGCTGCTCTCGGGTCATTTTTTAGCCTTCTCGTCCTTTAAAAGTTTATAGTTTATGGAATCGACCAAGGCTTGCCAGCTGGCCTCAATGATGTTTTCTGAAACCCCTACGGTTCCCCATTTGTCCTGATGATCTCCGGACTCAATGAGCACGCGGACTTTGGACGCTGTACCCTTTCCTGCAGAAAGAACTCGCACTTTGTAATCCACCAGTTCCATATCGGTTAACTGGGGATAGAATTTTTCCAAGGCCTTGCGAAGGGCATTGTCCAAAGCATTCACCGGGCCATTGCCGGTGGCCGCAGTGTGTTCCACCTTTCCCCCTACTTTAATCATAATGGTGGCTTCGGAAACCGGGGCGCGGTCTTCCCGCAGCTTTTCCGAAAGGATCCGGAACCCGATTAGTTCAAAATATCTCTTTTGTGCGCCCAAGGCCTTTTTCATCAGAAGTTCAAAAGAGGCTTCAGCCCCCTCGTACTGGTAACCCTGATTTTCCAATTCCTTGAGGGTGTTCAAAATTTCATGCGTCAACGGATCTTTGGGGTGCAGGTCGATTTGATATTCGGCTGCTTTTTGCAGGATATTGCTCTTGCCGGCCAGGTCCGAGACCAGAACGCGACGATGGTTTCCTACCTTCTCCGGCGGGATATGTTCGTAGGTTTGCGGGTTCTTTGCGATGGCGCTAACGTGAACTCCACCTTTGTGAGCAAAAGCGCTCGAACCGACGTAGGGTTGGTGTTTATTGGGTTGGAGGTTGGCCAATTCAGCCACGAAATGGGAGATCTCCCTCAGCTTGCCCATCTGCGCTTCGCTGAGGCAGTCCAGCTTAAGCTTAAATTGCAGATTAGGAAGAATGGAACAAAGATTGGCATTGCCGCAGCGTTCGCCATAGCCATTGATCGTTCCCTGGATGTGGCCTACCCCCATTTGGACGGCAGCCACCGTATTGGCGACAGCCATCTCGGTGTCGTTATGAGCGTGAATGCCTAAGGGAAGAGCAATTTTTTCCTGGACCGCCCGGATGATCTCGGTGATCTCGCTGGGCAGGGTTCCGCCGTTGGTGTCGCAAAGAACGATGTTGTCGACCTCGGCTTCCTGCGCTGCTTGGAGAGTGCCCAGAGCGTATTCTGGGTTGCCTTTAAACCCGTCAAAAAAGTGTTCGGCATCATAATAAACTTCCGGGACGGCGGTCTTCAGGAATTTTAACGAATCACGAATCATCGCCACGTTCTGTTCCAGGGAGATCCGTAGGGCATCGCGAACATGTATATCCCAAGACTTACCGAAGATGGTGACAGCCCGGGTTTTGGCTCCCAACAAAGCTTTCAAATTGGCATCCGCCTCCGGTGCGGTGCGGGCTTTGGCCGTGGAGCCAAAGGCGGCAATCGTGGACTTTTTTAGTGAATAATTGCGGATCTCCCGAAAAAAAGCCATATCTTTGGGGTTAGATCCCGGCCAACCCCCTTCGATATAGTCAATTCCCAGCTCATCGAGGCGAAGGGCGATGCGAACTTTGTCTTCCACGGAAAAAGAAATGTCTTCGGCTTGAGTTCCGTCCCGCAACGTGGTATCGTAAAAAACGATTTTTCTTTCCGGTCGTTTTTTTATACTCATGGCTCTTTCCGCAGTTCCCCTTTATCCAGTCCGAACGCCTGGTGCAATACCCGGGCAGCTAACTCACCATATTTGGCATCAACCACACAGGAAATCTTGATTTCCGATGTACTGATCATCAAGATATTTATATTTTCATTGGCCAGAGCTGTGAACATTTTCGAGGCCACACCGGCATGGCTGACCATGCCTGCCCCAACGATGGAAACTTTAGCAATGTTTTCATCGGTCAGGACTTCCTGGGCTTTGATTTCTTCGGCCGCTTTTTTCACCAGTTTCAAAGCTTTCTTGAAATCCACCTTGGGGACGGTAAAAGTTAAGTCGGTGTACCCGTCAGCGCTATTATTTTGAATAATCATATCCACAAGGATATTGGCATCGGAAATAGGCGTAAAGATCCTGGAAGCAATCCCTGGTTTATCCGGGACCCGGACGACAGTGATGCGCGCCTCGTTCTTATTGTAGGTGACGCCAGAGACTAATACCCGTTCCATTTTCTCATCCTCCTTGATAACGAAAGTCCCATTCTTTTCGGAAAAAGATGACCGAACATGAATGGGGACGTTATATTTCTTGGCAAATTCCACCGAACGAATCTGAAGCACCTTCGCCCCCAGCGAAGCCATTTCCATCATCTCATCATAGGTAATGCGGGACAACTTGCGGGCCTCCTGGCAGATATTGGGATCCGTTGTATAAACCCCTTCTACGTCCGTATAGATTTCGCAGACATCCGCCTTCAGGGCCGCAGCCAGGGCAACTCCTGTAGTGTCCGATCCTCCCCGACCCAGCGTGGTGATGTTTCCGTTTTTATCCATCCCCTGGAACCCGGCTACGATAGGGATTATGCCTGCCTTCAACTCCTTGCGCAGACGTTTAATCTCAACTCTTTGGATACGGGCTTTGGCAAAGGCATTATCGGTGATGATCCGTATCTGGGGTGCTAAAAATGACTTTGACGGAACCCCCATGGCATTGAGGGTAATGGCCAGCAAGGCCATGCTCACTTGTTCTCCCGTAGAAATCAAAGCATCATATTCCCGCAGGTCAGGGTTGTCGCTCGCTTGATAAGCGAGTTGGATAAGCCGGTCGGTTTCCCCCGACATGGCCGAAACCACTACCACCACATCATTTCCCTCTTGACGGGTCTTAGCAACGCGGCGGGCGACATTGCGGATCCGACTCAAATCCCCTACAGAAGTGCCCCCGTATTTCTGGACAATGAGTGCCACTTCACTCCTCCTTCATCCATTTTTCGCCCAGGGATTGCACCAAACCTTGGGCAACCTCGCCTTTGCCGACGAACATCAGTTTTCGCTCAATAGCGCTTACCCACTCGAAGTGAACTTCCGTTCTTTCCTCTGGCAGGAGCTGTAAGACTTTTTCCGCCCATTCGATCAAGGTTACTCCCGGAGTGGAAATTAGTTCTTCCCAGCCCAGATCTTGAACCTCCCTCGCATTATCCAGGCGATAAAGATCTACATGGTATACAGGGAACCGACCTTGGTATTCATTCACCAGGACAAAAGAAGGACTGGTGACTTCCCTCTCGTCCACCACCCCGACTCCTTTGGCTACTCCTTTGGCGAAAACGGTTTTTCCGGTGCCCAGGTCCCCCATGAGGGCGATGACCGAACCTTGGGTGAGCAATTCGCCGCAAATCTGGCCCAGATGCATCGTTTGATCAGGGCTCTTCGTCTTTACCCTCCAGGTCCTTTCTGTTTGCCCTCCCGGGTTCATGGCAGCTCAATCTACCCTTGCGGCACTTAGGGGAATAGAAAAATCATCGATTTGATCATTCCTGCGGGCCAACGCTCGTAAAAGCCGGGGAGTTTCCTCAAGCAGGTCCGTGGCCGCCATTCCTCTTTCCCCCTTCTTGTGGGCCACCAAATCACCCGCTAACCCATGAAGGAACACGCCGAGTTTCGCCGCCTCCAGCGGAACAAAACCCTGGGCGAGAAACCCACCCACCATCCCGGTGAGCACATCTCCCATCCCGCCCGAGGCCATTCCTGGGTTCCCCGTGGGGTTGATGAATATCTCTCCCTCCGGGCTGGCGACAATTGAGTTTGCTCCCTTCAATATTAAAATCAGGCCGTACGTCTCGGCGAAATTTCTGGCTATTTGAATCCGATCTCGTTGAATTTCCTGCACAGAGGATTCCAAAAGCCGGGCCATCTCCCCAGGGTGGGGAGTAAAGACGACCCATCCCTTCTTTTTACTGATCAAATCCATCTTGCCCGCAAAGGCGGTCAGACCATCGGCATCGATGACCATGGGAAGATCGGTTTCCAAGGCCACTCTGCGGATCAAACGGGCAGTCTCCGGATTCACGGAAAGACCCGGTCCAATGGCCAGGGCATTCTTGTGGAAGAAAAGGTCGCGGATCCTCTTATGGCCTCTAAAGGCGAGAGTTTTATCTTGCGTTTCCGGCAGAGGCTCGGTCATGGCTTCCGTAATTTTCACTTCCATAATAGGGTTTAAGCTCTCGGGGATGCCCAAGGTAACCAGTCCGGTTCCAACCCTCACGGCTGCCTGACAGACCATGGCCGCAGCCCCAGTTTTTCCAGGGGACCCGGCAAGGACCAACAGATGGCCAAAGTCACCTTTATGGGCGTTGGGCTTTTTGGGAAGGAGGAGATGAGAAAATTCACTCCCTTCGATCAGGTTATCTTTAATTCGCTCAGCTTCAATGGCAGAGGAAGGAATGGAGATATCCGCAATAACCAGTTTCCCGACGAACTGTAGCCCCGGCTGTACCAGAAGACCCCTTTTGGCCAGCCCAAAAGTGACCGTTAAACTGGCGCGGATACAGGTACCAAGTACTTGACCTTTGTCCGCATCCAATCCGGAGGGGATGTCAATGGCCACCACGGGAAGATGGAGAGAATTGATGAATTCAATGACCTCCCGGTAGAGCCCTTTTACGGGACCTTTCAGGCCTGTGCCTAAAATTCCATCAATGAGGAGATCATTCTTAGCGACCTGAGCTTGGCGAGCTTCTAACTCCTCCACGTTCAAGACAGAGAAAATTTCTCCCCCCATGCGGGTTAGAATTTTTAAGTTCGTGGCCGCGTCGCCCTGCACTTCTTCCTGGGCGGTGAGAAGGTATACCTGGCAAAATACCCCGCGATTGAGTAGGTAACGGGCTACGGCAAAGGCATCTCCTCCATTATTCCCCCGGCCGGCAAATATTCCTACGCGTTTGGTCAAAAGGTCAGGAAAAAGCCGGAACATCGCGCTCACCGTGGATCTGGCCGCGTTTTCCATCAACACCAATCCTGGAATGCCGAATTCCTCAATGGCCCTTTGATCCAGCCTCCTCATAATCTCTGCCGTCGCCAGCTTCATCTTTTTCCCTTTAGGGTTCACCACAGAGAGCGAAGAGAACGCCGCCTGGGTTCTCTGTGCCCTCTGTGGCTAATTTATTCGTCCTTTACTTTTCCAGTACGACGATGGCGCTGCTGTATTCCTGGTCATGGGTGATGCTCACGAAGATCCCTGCGATTTTTTCTTGCTTACATACTTCCGCTGCCTGGCTGCTTAATTTTAACAAGGGCTTGCCCAGTGGCCCCCGAGCCACTTCAACATCTTTCCAGTGAACTCCCTTCCTCATTCCTATACCCAGGGCTTTAACCAAAGCCTCCTTGGCGGCAAAACGGGCGGCGTAATTCGGGGAAGAGTTTCTTTTCCTCGAGCAATAATCAATTTCTCCTGGGGTAAATACTTTGTTTTTAAATCGATCTCCCCATCGTTCCAGGGCTTGCTCGATTCGCTTTACCTGAACAAGATCGATGCCAATCCCGTAGATCATAGTTCTTAGTATCCAGAATTCAGAAGGCAGAAGGCAGGAGAAGAAAAAATCTTATTTATTCTGGATTCCGAATTCTGTCTCCTGTATGCTGATTTATTAAATCCTTCATCTCGCGTACCGCCCGATCCAGCCCCACCAGCACAGCCCTCGAGATAATACTATGTCCAATGCTATAGTCTTCAATCCCAGGCAGGGCCGTAAAGGGAGAGACGTTTCGGTAATCCAAGCCGTGCCCGATGTTGACCCGCAGGCCAAGGCGGCGGGCTTGCCGGATGGCTTGCGCGATCCGGAGAAATTCTTTTTGCCGGGCCTGGCCGTCAGGCGCATCGGCATATTGCCCCGTATGGATTTCCACGCAATCAGCTCCTACCTGTTTGCTGGCCTTAACCTGCAAGGGGTTGGCATCGATGAAAAGACTGGATGGAATCCCAGCCTTCTTCAGCCTCTGTATATTTTTTTGGAGGGAAGCCCGGTGGGACTGAACATCCAATCCCCCTTCTGTCGTCAGCTCTTGGCGACGCTCCGGCACAAAAGTGACCAGGTCCGGTTTGACCCTCAAAGCCATTTGGATGATCTCCTCGGTGTTGGCCAGCTCTAAATTAATGCGGGTTTTAACGACTTGGCGTAACAACTCCAAATCCCGATCCTGGATGTGCCTCCGATCTTCCCGCAGATGGACAATAATCCCATCGGCCCCGGCAAGTTCGGCGATGATGGCCGCGGCCACGGGATCGGGTTGTTTTCCTCCCCGGGCTTGCCGGAGAGTGGCCACGTGGTCAACATTTACTGAGAGCTTGGGCACTATTATCTCCTTCCCATAGCTTCCAGCTGTCAGCGATCAGCCTTCAGTTGGAAAACTTAATTCCCCCGGACTCTCTAAAAATTATTGTTTTTTCGTTTTATATTGCTGATCGCTGAAAACTGATTGCTGAGCGCTATTTAATCCACCATTTTTTTCCGAATACACTCAGCAATCTGTTCCGCGAAGGCAGAGATTTCCTTCTCGTTTTCCCCTTCCACCATAACCCGGATCAAGCTTTCCGTTCCGGAAGAGCGCACCAGGATGCGCCCGCGATCGACTAATTTGGCCTCAATCTTTTTAAGGAGAGAAGCTATTTCGGGAATACGCTGCGGATCTTTTTTTTGCCGGACCGGGACATTGAGCAGTACCTGAGGAAACGGAGTCATAATTTTTGCCAGTTCCGATAGCCGTTTATTTTCCCTTTTCATTACTGCCAAAACCTGCAAGGCCGAAAGAACGCCATCGCCCGTAGTATTGTAGTCGAGAAAGATCAAGTGGCCAGATTGTTCGCCACCTAAGTTATAGCCGCCGCGGGCCATTTCTTCTACCACGTAGCGATCCCCCACCTGGGTATGCAAGACCTTAATTCCCCGTTCCTTCATGGCCAAGTCCAAACCCAGATTGCTCATGACCGTGGCGACCAGGGTATTCCGTCTTAACCGTTTGCCTTGGTGCAGGCTATTGGCGCAGATGGCCATGATCCGGTCCCCATCGACAAGATTTCCCAGCTCATCAGAGAAGATAGCCCGATCTGCATCGCCGTCCAGGGAAATCCCAATGTCCGCCCCGCAATCCTTGACCTTCTGCATGATTAACTTCGGATAAAGGGAGCCGCATTGCCAGTTAATGTTCTCTCCGTTAGGTTCAATGTTCCAAGCAATTACCTCGGCTCCCAACTCTTCAAAGACTGCGGGAGCCACCCGGTAAGCTGCTCCGTTCGCACAATCCAAAACGATTTTCATCCCGTCCAGGGAAAACTCTTTGGGATAGGAATTTTTTAGGTAGACGACGTATCTCCCTACGGCATCATCCACTCGGAACGCTTTGCCCACTTCGGCTGCCGTAGGGCGCAAGGAATCAATCTGATCGGAGAAGATCAATTCCTCAATCTTGTTTTCAAGCTGGTCAGGGAGTTTAAACCCATTCCCAGAAAATATTTTGATGCCATTGTCCTGAAAAGGGTTATGGGAAGCTGAGATCACAATCCCGGCATCTGCCCGCATCGAAGATGTTAGGAAAGCAATACCTGGAGTAGGTAATGGGCCAACCAGAAGCACATCCACGCCCATGGAACAAATACCGGCTACCAGGGCATTTTCCAGCATGTATCCGGAAAGCCGGGTATCTTTTCCGATGACGATCCGGTGACGTTTATCTTTATTCTTGAAAATATAGGCTACCCCGCGTCCTAACTGCATGGCCATTTCGGTGGTCATCGGATCGATGTTCGCCACCCCCCGAATGCCATCTGTCCCGAAGAGTTTCCGCATATTTCCTTTCTCCTCCAAATCTTTTAAAGACCATTCAGGAAAGTGGGGTTCGAAGGGTACATCGTAGCACCGCGTCGGTAACCTGGACAACCCTGCGCATTCTTTCCACTTCGTGTACCCTCACGATGTTCGCTCCATTGAGAATGGCCACGGCCACCGTAGCCATCGTTCCCTCTTCTCTCTCTTGGGGAGGGAGTCCCAGTATTTTACCGATGAAAGCTTTCCGGGAAGTTCCGATGAGCAAAGGTTTTTCCAGAACCTTAAAGTTTTGCAGATATTTTAAAAGGATCAGGTTATGCTGTTCTTCCAACGACTTCCCGAAACCAATCCCCGGGTCTAAAACGATCTGGTCTGCAGGAATTCCCCGAGATTCGGCGAAGGCCACTCGCTCCCTGAAGAAACTCAGAATCTCTCCTAAGAAATCATCATAATGGGTATCGAGCTGCATGGTTTCCGGATTGCCCCGCATGTGCATAAGAACCACTGGAACCTTCCATCTCGCCACCACTTCGGCCATGCGTTCATCGAACCTCAAGGCGCTAATGTCGTTGATCATTTCCGCCCCTGTTTCCAAGGCCTTTTCCGCTACGCGTGCCTTCCGCGTATCCACGGAGATCGGGATGTCGATCTTCTGAACCAAGGTCCGGATGAGCGGAATGACCCGTCTTTTTTCTTCCTCCGCATCTAACGGTTTCGCCCCGGGTTGGGTCGATTCCCCGCCGATGTCCAGGATGTCCGCGCCCCCCTGCGCCAACCGCAACCCTTCTTCTATTGCCTTTTCCCGATCAAAAAAGTGACCTCCATCGGAGAAAGAATCCGGGGTTACATTCAACGCGCCCATGATGAGCGTGCGCTGGGAAAGGTCATAGCTTTTTTTGCGAAAACGGAGAAAAAGAGGGTTCATTGCGGCGCTCTCTGCGTTCTCGGCGGTGAATAAATAAAAAATAAGGGCCAAAGGTCAAGAGACCAGGGCAGAGAAAGAACACAACCCTTGGCCCGTGATCTTTTGCCCTTCTATTAAAGAAGTCTCCCCTCTTGAACCAATTCCTTGGGGGGGGTAGATGCGGGAATGGATGTTTTTAATCCCAATACCTGGTCAATTTCTTCCCCGGCCAGGACTTCTTTTTCCAGTAGAACTGACGCCAAGTGATGAATTTTTTCCATATGCTGGAGAATTATATCCTTGGCCCGGTCATAATTTTCTAAAACGATCCGCTTGATTTCGGTGTCGATATCTACAGCGGTCTTTTCGCTGTAATCTTTGCGTTGAGCAATTTCCCGCCCGAGAAAAATATATTCCTCTTTTTTACCGAAAGTAAGAGGACCTATTTTATCGCTCATTCCATAGTCGCAGACCATTTTTCGGGCCCACTCCGTGGCCATTTCCAGGTCATTCCCAGCTCCAGTGGTCTGGGTATTCAAGACCAGCTCCTCCGCAGCCCGCCCCCCCAAAAAAATGGCAATCTTGTTAATAATATATTCTTTGGAAAGGGTATGTTTGTCTTCCGCAGGTAGTTGCTGGGTTATTCCTAAGGCCCGACCCCGGGGAATAATGGTAACTTTATGAATGGGGTCAGCACCGGGGAGAAATTTGGCTACCAAGGTGTGGCCCGCCTCATGGTAAGCGGTAAGGCGTTTTTCCTCTTCGCTGATAAACATTGTCCGCCGCTCAACCCCCATCAGAACCTTATCTTTGGAAGCTTCGAAATCATCCATTTCCAATTTGGTTTTGCCCCGGCGCGCAGCCAAAAGGGCTGCCTCGTTGACCAGATTTTCCAGGTCCGCCCCCGTGAAGCCGGGAGTGCCTCTGGAAAGCACGGAAAGGTTTACATTCTCCGCTAAGGGAGTTTTGCGCGTATGGACCCTTAAAATTTCCTCCCGTCCTTTGACGTCGGGCCGGGGAACCACGACTTGCCGGTCAAACCTCCCTGGGCGCAGGAGGGCGGGGTCTAAAACATCAGGTCGGTTGGTAGCGGCTACAATAATCACTCCCTCGTTGGATTCAAATCCATCCATTTCCACCAATAGTTGGTTGAGAGTCTGCTCGCGCTCGTCGTGCCCTCCCCCGAGTCCAGCTCCCCGATGGCGCCCCACCGCGTCAATTTCATCGATGAAAATAATACAGGGAGCATGCTTTTTCCCCTGGATGAAAAGATCCCGGACCCTGGAGGCGCCCACGCCCACGAACATTTCCACAAAATCCGAACCGCTGATGGAAAAGAAGGGAACGTTGGCTTCCCCTGCGATGGCCCGAGCTAAAAGCGTCTTACCGGTTCCGGGGGCCCCTACCAACAGAACCCCCTTGGGAATCCGTCCCCCCAATATGGTAAATTTTTTGGGATCGCGGAGAAAATCAAGGATTTCATGGAGTTCTTCCTTCGATTCTTCAATGCCGGCTACATCAACAAAAGTCATCTTTTGTTGTTTTTCGGTGAGCCATTTGGCCTTGGCTTTGCCAAAGGACATGGCTTTGGTGCCGCCAGCTTGCATCTGGCGCATGAAAAAAAGCCAAAAGCCGATCAGAAGCAACATCGGAAACCAGGAGACCAGCAGGGTCATATACCAGGGGGAATCGTCTTCAGGCTTGGCCGAAATCTTCACGTCCTTTTCTTTTAGGGCTTTGATCAGGTCAGGATAATTGGGCGCATAGGTCTTGAATTCTTTGCGGTTGGCATAACGGCCGTAGAGGTTGTGTCCCTGGATCGTAACCTCTTTTACTTCTCCCCGTTCTAAGGCGGCCAAAAATTCACTGAAAATTACCTTTTCCTGGGAGGTGCGCGGTTGGTTGAAAAGATTAAAGAGGAGAATCATCATCAAGCTGATGACCAGCCAAAGAGCTAAGTTTTTATAAAAGGGGCTCAAATTTTTTCCCCCCATAAATTTCTTTCTACGTGCTTCCTCAGGTGGAATGGGATGAATAGTCAAATAATCTAGTGTTATTTATAGCACAAATTAAAGCTTGCAACAATGAAAAAAGCAATCGGCGGATGGAGATTAAATAAGTTCTACCCGCAGGACTTTTTGGGTTTCCGGCTGCAGGCGAACCCGGTGGTCGAGGCGGACGCCGGCAACCCAGAGAAGTTGATCGTTTTTGAAAAGTAAGGGAATTTTCTTG
Organism: Deltaproteobacteria bacterium; assembly: GCA_030654105.1. Classification (NCBI taxonomy): domain Bacteria; kingdom Pseudomonadati; phylum Myxococcota; class Myxococcia; species Deltaproteobacteria bacterium. Next base: position 12,859 of record JAURYC010000309.1, on the reverse strand, counting down.
CGCTGGGTTGCAGGGATCTTGTAATCGATGAACAGGTCTTTTACTTTTTTCTCCCCTTCCATACCCAGAGGCTGCAGGCGGTCTCCAGGCCGAAAAGAGCGGATGGTCAGGGGAAAAGCCACTTTATCGAAATCCAGCAAGGCCACCCAGGAAGAGCTTTTCGGCCTAACTCGGGGATAGGATGTTAATATCTCGAACCTCATTGCCCGGCCAATCTCTGGGATTTCCCAACAACCCGGTCCCGCGATGGAATACTCAAAGGGAAGAATCTCTTCCCTGGATTGCGCAAAGGTCAGGGCCTGATAGGCTTTGGTCAGGCAAAGTCCTTGAGGAAGCTGGAGGCTCTGATTGGGTTCCGAACTGTGCAGGAGATTATTAATGGCCAAAATATGGCTAAGTCCTACCCGGCGCAAATGCCCCAAAATTTTTTCTGTGGCATACCGCAAAGATCTAAGGCGGAGGGGTAGCGACTGGGCAATCAGGGAAGGGATATCCAGAGTGATCGAACCCTTCTTCTGACTCCGGACCAATGAAGGAAATTTTTCCTTAAGGAGATTCTGCCAGAAATCCTCTTCCGCCCGGAATATTTCGGCCATTTGCACCAGCGTATGGCGCAAGCGGGGGTTATACTGCTGGAGGATGGGGAGGAGTTCATGCCGGATCCGGTTGCGCAAAAACTGCAGGGAACGATTGGAAGGATCGGTTAAGAAAGCTACCTTCCTTTCCTGCAGAAAGCGTTCTACCTCTTCCCGCCAGGACTCAATGAGAGGCCGGATGAAAACTTCCCCGCGCACGGGAGGGATTCCCCCAAGTCCGCGGGTCCCGGAACCCCGGAGGAGTCGCATAATGATCGACTCGGCCTGGTCGTCAGCCGTGTGCCCGAGGGCAATCTTTGTGGCCTGATGAATTTTGGCTGCTTCCAGAAGGAAAGAATATCGTACTTCTCGCGCCGCCTCCTGCAGGGTTAGGCGTTGTTCCTTTTGTTTTTCCCGTACATCCACCTTCCGGCTGATAAAAGGAATCCCCAATTGCACCGAAGCCTTGCGGACAAAGGATCTTTCAGCTCGTCCCTCCGGGCGGAGCCCATGGTCCAGGTGGGCAACGACTAAGGAAAGACGAAAATCCCGGCGCAATTCCCAAAGTACGTGGAGGAGGGCCATGGAATCCGCGCCCCCGGAAACACCTACCACGACTCGTTCTCCAGGTTGGAGCATGACGTATTTTTGGATCGTTTTTTTAGCCATCCGGACAAAGGAGTTCACGTTTTCTCTTGATTTTCCTCATATCGGGCCAGGGTGAAAAGCAAGTCGGCGAGGCGGTTCAGGAAGCGCAGCACATCGACATTGTCGATAATTTTCTCCTGGAATAAACGCACGGCTTTTCGTTCCGCCCGGCGAACAATGGCCCGGGCCAGATCGATGGCTGCCGAAGCCATCGTCGCACCGGGTAAGATAAATTCATTTTTTAGTTTGACTTCCACTTGTAACTCTTCGATCAAACCTTCTAAACGGGCGATGTGCTCCGTGGTAATTTGGTAGGAGTACTTTTTCATATCCTCCGCAGCAGTGGCCAGCTCCGCCCCAAGAATGAGGAGATCTTTCTGGAGGGCCAGGATGATTTCTTTGGTCTTCAACCTGGTTGCCGCCGCTCTGGCAATTCCCAAGGCGGAACTGGCCTCATCGAGGGTGCCGTAAGCTTCGGGCCTCGGTCCGGATTTGGGAATCCTCTGGCCCCCCAGCAGGCTGGTAAACCCTCGGTCTCCTTTTTTGGAAAATTTCATGAACCCACCTCCTTACCGCTTCCATGATTCCTGGTGCCAGAACGATCGCTTTGCTGTTCACCCGGCGATTTTTTTGCCACGAGTTCTTTGAGTTTCTGTATTTCTCTGGGCCGAAGGTTTCGGTATTCCCCAGGCCGAAGTCTACCCACGTGCAGCCCGGCAAAAGCAACCCGCTTCAGTTTCAATACGGGGTAGCCGAGCTTTTTCCACATCCTTTTCACTTGCCGGTTTCTTCCTTCATACAAAACCATCTCCAACCACAGATTGTCTTCGGTCCCTCTCAGAGTCGTGATGCGGCAGGGAGCCGTGCGCCCATCCTCCAAAAAAATTCCCCGGCTTAACCTTCCGATCTCTGCGGGACTGGGTTGACCTTTTATTTTCACTTGGTAGGTGCGGGGGATACGAAAAGAAGGGTGAGATAGGCGATGGGCCAGGTCCCCATCATTGGTCAAAAGGAGAAATCCCTCGGCATCATAATCCAGGCGGCCCACGGGGAACAGCCGAGTTGGCGGAGCCTTTATCAGGTCTAAAACCGTTGTCCTTCCTTCCGGATCCTCTGCCGTTGTTACCGTGCCCTTGGGCTTGTTTAAAAGGACATAAACTTTCGCGGCAGAAGGAAAAACTCGTCGGCCATCGACTTTGATGTGGTCCTGAACAGGATCGGCTTTATCACCAATCTGGGCGGCTCGTCCATTGACGGTGACTCGCCCTTCCCGGATCAGATTCTCGGCTTGGCGCCGGGAGGCAACCCCGATTTCAGAAAGGATCTTTGGCAATCTCTGCAGGGGGCTCATCGTTTCCTGCCTCTTGGCCTGGCAAAATTTCAGTCTTCCCGTGCTCAATGCCCTCTTCCCCTTCTGCGGTTGGGTCGGCGAAGGGCAAAAGATCCTCTGCCGGAGGAGGACCTAATCCTTCCATGTCCTTAAGGGTGGGAAGGCTGGATAGATCTTTCAAACCGAACATCTCCAGAAATTGTTTGGAAGTTCCGTAAACCAGCGGTTTGCCCGGCACGTCTTTCTTCCCGAGGATCCTGATCAATTTTTTTTCGAGGAGAGTGCGTAAGACGCCCCCGGAATCCACTCCCCGGATCTTCTCCACTTCCCCGCGCACCACGGGTTGTTTGTAGGCGATGATGGCCAAAGTTTCCAGAGCCGGCTGGCTGAGGCCAAGCGGTTTGGTCTTCTTCAATTTTTTAATCCATTCGGCGTACTCGGGACGGGTTCGAAATTGGAAGCCCTCGGCAACTTCTACTAGGGTAAAGCCACGCGCGGCGCGGCTATATTCTTCCATTAATTCGGATAGCAAATGTTGGAGGTCCTTTTTTTGAACTTCGCCCAGGACTTCTTTGATCCGTTCCAAACTGAGGGGGTTTTCCGAAATGAAGATTAATGCTTCGATCAAAGCTTTTCGTTGCGTGTCGTCCACTTTACAGGATCCTTTCTTCTATTCTTTTCTGGCCTTCTTCTCGCCCGAGCGGCGCAAAAATCCGGATGGTTCCAAAAGATTCAGCCTGGAAGACCTTGATCATACGCAAGCGGAGAAGCTCCAGCAGGGCCAAAAAAGTCACGATGATCTCCCCTCTGGGGGTGGTGGAGGTAAACAGTTCGGCAAAGGTCAGGGACTCTTTTTCCCAGAGGTGTTCCATGATCTGATGGATCCTCTCCTTAATACTCAGTTGATCCAGGGAGATTTCTTGAAACTCTTCGGGGGGAATTCCTTGCAGGATTTTCTTCATGGCCTCCAGCAGGTCGAATAACGTCACCTCTCCAGCCAGAACCTCCTCGGCGCCTTCCAGAAAATTTTCGGCAAAAAACTTGCGGGCAAATACCTCCCGGTCCAGCAGGGAACCTTGGGCCAGTTCCAAAGCCGCTTCTTTGTAACGCTGGTATTCCCGCAGCCTACGGACCAATTCGGCCCGGGGATCTTCTTCCGATTCTTCTTGCTCCTCTTCGCCCTGTTCCTCTTCGGAGGGGGGCAAGAGCATCTTGGATTTAATGTGCAATAAGGTAGCGGCCATCAGTAGAAATTCGCCCGCCACGTCCAAATTCAGGCTTTTCATCCTCTCCAGGTAATCTAAGTACTGTTGGGTGATGACCGTGATGGGAATGTCATAAATATCGATCTCGTTTTTTTTGATCAAATGAAGAAGAAGGTCCAGCGGCCCCTCAAAGATTTCCAATTTGACATTCAGAGGTAATTCCTGCTGTTCTAATTCGTTGGCTCCATCAGTTGTTTCCATTGTTTTCCTCAATAATTAATTTTCATGGCCGCGCGGACCTCTTCCATCGTCCGGGAAGCAACCACCCGGGCCCTCTGGCAGCCGTCCTCCAGCACTTCGTCCACCAAACCGGGATTTTGAAGAACCCGTCGGCGTTTTTCGTGGATCGGAGCCAGATAGGCCACAATGTTTTCCGCCAGATTTTTTTTATCCTCCACGCAGCCTATGGCGGCTCGGCGGCAATCTATCTGAACCTGTTCCACGGTTGCCGCTGAGCTGTACACCTGGTGGAAGGCAAAGACATTGCAGATATCCGGATTACCGGGGTCATTCCGTTTGATCCGGTTTGGATCGGTAAACATCTGTCCTACTTTGCTGCGGATTTCTTGGGGAGGATCCGCGATGTAGATGGCATTTTCATAGCTTTTGCTCATTTTGCGCCCGTCGATCCCCAACAGCTTCGGAAATTCCGTAAGCAGAGGCTCCGGAGGAGGGAAAACCGGGCCATAAAAAAAGTTAAAGCGCCGGGTAATTTCCCGGGAGAGTTCCACATGGGGTACCTGGTCAACACCCACCGGAACCTTATGGGCTTTGTAAATGATGATATCGGCGGTCTGGAGTAGGGGATAACCCAAAAACCCATACGTAGAGAGGTCGCGGTTGGTCAATTCCTGCTGCTGCTCTTTATAGGTGGGGACGCGCTCCAGCCAGGAAAGTGGCGTGATCATCGAAAGAAGAAGATGGAGTTCCGCATGCTCCTTGATCCGTGACTGCACGAAAAGAACACTTTTTTCCGGGGACAGGCCTACGCTCAGCCAATCGATCATCATTTCCCGGATGCTTTCCTGGATGATCTCCGTGCCGTTGTATTCCGTCGTCAGGGCATGCCAGTCCGCTGCAAAGAAAAAACAATCATAATCTTCCTGGAGTTTTCTCCAATTTTCTAAGGCTCCTACCAAATTGCCCAGGTGAAGCTTTCCCGATGGCCGCATTCCGCTCAGCACTCGCTGCTTGGACATTTTTTGCGTCAATCTCCTTTCCAAGTTAAAATCCAGCATTCAGGATTCCGCTTGGAAACATTTTTATTCCTTCCCGCATTCTGACCCCTGAACCTGGTAATACTCTCTGATTCCATTTCTCCCATTCTATACTCTCAAGGGACGGTCTGGCTTAGCGAATTTTTGTTGTACGTATTCAACTTCCTCTTGACGACTGTGCAATTTTCCGTCGAGTCGAGCCCGTAAGAGATCTTGGAAGATTTCGGCATAGATCGGCCCGGGAGCATAGCCCATCCGACTCAGATCTTGGCCCCTCAGGGAAACCCGGGTGGGCTTCAACCCGGTAAAGTATAGAGAGAGGGCCCTTTTCACTTCCTCGGATTCGGTCTTCCCCATGCCGTAAAGTAAAAAATCCGTGGGTAAAGGATTCAAGAGAAAATAGATATCGCTTCGGCCCAGGGAAGAGGAACGAGAAAACTGCTCAACCACCTGGATCGCCATTCGCCTGTGCTGCAGGAAATTGGTGCGAAATTTTTCCGAAAGGGAGAGCCGGTTCAGAAGTTCTTGAATATCTTTCTCTGAGAGGTTGTCCACCAGTCCCAGAAAGGCTACCAACCACTTCTCATACCGCTCTCCGGTAAATAAAAGATTATACCAGGATAGTACGCTTTCCAGCCTCTGGAATAAATTTTCAGCGACGCGATCCGCTTTCAATTTGGGATGAAATATTTTCAACATACCATAATCGCGCAGCCGCTTGATTACGGCAAAAGGCTTTTCCTCTGTAAGGCAGCGGACTACCTCCCGGAAAAGTCGCCTGCCGGAGAGTTGGCCGAATAATTCCATGCGCACCGCGTTTTCCACGAGCATGTGCGTATGTTTGGCGATTTGAAAGCCGATGCGCTGCTCGAAACGCAGAGCTCGAAAGATGCGGGTAGGATCTTCCACGAAGCTCAAATTATGGAGGACCCGGATGAGCCGCTCTTTGATATCTCTCTGACCGCCAAAAAAATCAATAAGCTCTCCAAAGTGTCGGGGCTGTAAGTGGATGGCTAAGGCATTCACCGTAAAGTCGCGTCGGAAGAGGTCCAATTTGATGGAGCTATGTTCCACGCGCGGTAAAGCAGCTGGGTGGTCATAATATTCCAGGCGGGCCGTGGCCACGTCGAGTTGGTGGCCTTGGGGAAAGATCAAGGTGGCCGTCCCAAATTTTTTGTGCACCTGGATGGCGCCCTTTTCCTCTTGGGCCAGAGCTTGGGCTAAGCGGATGCCGTCTCCTTCGACCACAACATCAATGTCATAGTTTTCGCAACGCAGGATCAGGTCGCGTACGAATCCGCCTACCGCGTAAACCTGGAAACCCATTTCCTCAGCTTTTTGGCCGATTTTCTTGAGCAAAGTGAGCACGCCGGGAGGCAACCGCTCTTCCATGAGCTGGAGGATCCATTTCTTCCTCGGCTGGATCAAGGAGAGATCCTGTTCAAAAAGAGCGGGGGGTGGCCGATTGGCGCTGATGTACAGCCAGCGTAACAAATCCGTCCGGGTGATGGCTCCCACCAACTTGTCCCTTTCCAGCACCGGGAGAAAACGCTGGTTGTTTCCCACAATCAGATCTTGAACCTTAGACAGCGTCGTTCGGGGATGGGCCGCGGCAAACTCGCTGCTCATATAATCCTGCACCGGTGAGTTTTTAAACCCATGGAAGGAAGCTTTTTCGATAATCTGCCGGGAAATCAAGCCGGCGACCTTACCCTTTTCCATTACCGGTAGAACGTTGATATTATAACGGGTGAGAAGCTCACCCGCCCGTTCGATAGTCTCGATAGCTTCCACTGTTTTAACGGGAAAGGACATCAGGTCACGGGCCAGCTTAACAGGATGGATCCGTCCTTCCAGGTAGTTCAGTAATTTTTCTTCCACCTGGGGAAGATTCATCCCCTTGATGGTAGCGGAAGCCGCCGTGGGATGTCCTCCTCCGCCAAAGGCTGCCGCAATTTCCCCCACGTTGACCTCTTCCAGATTGCTCCGGGCCACAAAATAAATCCGGTCCTCCATCTCGGCTAAGGCGAAGAGGACAGGGATATTTTCCATGTCTCTCAACTTGTGCACCAAAAGAGCAAAATCGCCCACGTATTTATCTGAAGAAGCTTTGGCCATCACAATCTCCAAACCTTTCACCACGTAGCGGGTTGCGGTTTGGATCAATTCGTTGAGCAAGGAAATTTGTTCGGAGGTGAGTTCGCGGGTGATCATGTTGGATACGATATTCAAGTTGGCACCCTGGGAGAGCAAAAAAGCCGCTGCTTCATAATCTTCCACGGTAGTCGAAGAAAAGGTAAACGATCCGGTGTCCTCATAGAGGCCTAAGGCCATGACTGTGGCTTCCTCAGGCGTAAGAGAAATCCTTTTTTCTTTTAGGATCTGGGCCAAAATCGTCACCGTAGCCCCAACCTCACGAACGTGTTCTATGGTACCGCGAAGATCCTCCGGAGAGGCTGGGTGGTGGTCAAAAATATGTACTTCCATCCCGGGGCGTAGAACCAGTTTGGCGAACTTTCCGATTCTTCCAGGTTGGCGGGTGTCTACCAGAATCAACCGCCGGACTTTGTCCAGGTCAATGTTCTTGATCCGTTCGGTTTCAAAAACATAGAAAGGCGACTGAATGAAAAAATCCCGCAGGTTTTTCTCCTGGGAGCCCGGAAAGACCAGGGCTGCCTGAGGATAAAGCTTCTTGGCCGCTAACATAGAGGCCAGGGAATCGAAGTCCGCGTTGATGTGCGTGGTGATCACGTCCATGATTTCAACCCCGGGGGTGATATTTCTGGTGCTGTTGTTTCAGGTGTTCCCGGGAAACATGGGTATATATCTGGGTGGTAGCTATGTCCACATGCCCGAGCATGGATTGGACCGACCGCAAGTCCGCTCCTCTTTCTAAGAGATGCGTGGCGAAAGAATGGCGCAGCATATGGGGCGTGGTGCGCTTATAAATCCCCGCGGCTTGGGCATGTTTCCGTAGAATCTTCCAGAACCCCTGGCGAGTGATTCCTCGCCCTCCCCTTCCGAGAAACAAAGTGGCCTTGGTTGACTTCCGAGCCATAAGACTCCGTGGCCCTTTCAGGTAGCCCTGCAGTGCCCGGCGAGCAGCGCCCCCGATAGGCACAATCCGCTCTTTCGATCCTTTCCCTTTGGTCCGCACATATCCCACTTCCAGGTTCACATCATTCAGCGAAAGGTGAATCAGCTCAGAGACCCGGAGACCAGTGGCATAAAGAAGCTCCAGCATCGCCCGATCGCGGATTCCTAAAGGCTGAAGGGGATCAGGCTGCTGTAATAAATTTTCAACCTCCACGGAGGACAACACCGAAGGGAGCTTGGGGGCAAACTTAGGGTTTCGCAGACGACGCAGGGGATTCTCCTTTACGGCCCGCTCCTCCACAAGAAATTTATGGAAACCCTTCAGGGTGGAAAGGACTCGGGCTTGGCTTCTGGCCGAGAGGCCTTTCCGCCGCAGATGGCGGAAATATCCCATGGCTTGTTCGACCGAACTGCCCTCAACGCTAGCGATACCCCCTTCCCGCAAAAGAAAAGCGTATCCCTGAAGATCCCGGGCGTATGCTTCGAGCGTATTCCGGCTCAACCCTTTTTCCACGGTTAGGTGATGTAAAAAATTGTCTATCCAATGATCTAAGGAATCTATCATTGCTAATCATTGATGACTTCGTAAAAAGTCCATCTGTCCCGTGCTTCGAGGGATTGCGCGCCTGGCATCTGATGTAGGGGCACGGTCACCGTGCCCCTACTTTGCTCCGCGTGCATTCTATTCTAACACATCGGTTTCTTATTTCAATTTCTTTCTCCCCGATTCAGCAGGATTCTATTGGTCCCTTGCGGATGAAGTTGTGCCCAAAATGGCAACAAAGTGTTATGGATCGGGAAACATTCAAAATCCGAAGCACGGAATCAGAACCATTGCAGATTGCAGATTGAAAAAATAAAAACTTCAATCTGAAATCTTAAATCTCAAATCTGAAATCAGAGAAAGTTCGGATTTTGGATTTTTATTAACCCTGTTTGGTTCCGGCTATGCCGGGTTAGGTTTAAGATAAAGGAATTAAATAAGCGGGTCGATAAGGAAAAGTGATCGATGGTTAGTTATCAATTCACTTGACATTTTTAATTTTTTCCAGTGTAATAAAACTATTTTTTCCCTTAGGAGGAACGGAAAAATGGATATTTCTGAACTTTTAATCTTCGTTCAAAAAGAAAACGCCTCGGACCTGCACTTAAGCGCTGGAGAATCGCCTATGGTTCGGATCCACGGCGAGATGAAGCGCATTGAGATGCCTCCTATATCTAAGGAAAATTTACATATGATGCTCTATGACATCCTCAATGACCAGCAGCGGAAGCGATTCGAGGAAATGCACGAATTAGATTTTTCTATTGACTTGAAAGGAATTGCCCGTTTCCGAGTAAATGCCTTTCGCCAGGCCCGGGGAGAAGGAGTCGTCTTTCGGGTCATTCCGTCGAAAATTTTGACAATAGAGCAATTGGGTTTACCAAAATCCCTCCGGGAGGTCACGAAGAACGAACGCGGTCTGGTGCTGGTTACCGGGCCCACGGGGAGCGGAAAATCCACCACCCTGGCGGCTATGATCGATATCCTCAACAATTCCCTCAATGGCCACATCATTACCATCGAAGACCCCATTGAATTCGTCCACGATTCCAAGAAATGCCTGATCAACCAGCGTGAACTTGGTTCTCATACCCACAGCTTTGCCAATGCTTTGCGCAGCGCCCTGCGTGAGGATCCGGACATTATCCTGGTGGGAGAAATGCGCGACTTGGAAACCATTTCTCTGGCCTTAACCGCAGCGGAGACCGGCCACCTGGTTTTCTCCACCGTGCACACCAGCGGAGCGTCGAAAACCGTCGACCGGATCATTGACGTTTTTCCGGCGGCTCAGCAGGACCAGGTTCGGGCGCAGTTTGCTGAATCTATCCAAGCCGTCATTTCTCAGGTGCTCCTGAAGCGGCGCGATGGGCGTGGGCTCGTTCCGGCCCTGGAGATCATGATCGGCACCCCAGCGGTGCGCAACCTCATCCGGGAAGGCAAGGTGGCTCAGCTTCCTTCCACTATCCAGACTGGCCAAAAATTCGGCATGATGACCCTGGACCAATCCCTGAAAGAGCTGGTTAGCAAGGGCATCGTCGACAAAGAGCAGTGCCTCTATTTTGCCAGCAGCCCGAACGTTTTCAACTCCTAAGGAGGTTACGGGAATGAGTACCAATATTCGTGAGCTTGTGGAAGAAATGGTCAGGCTGGATGCTTCCGATCTTTATATCACGGTGGACAGCCCCCCCATGTACCGGGTCGAAGGAGTTGTCTCTCCCTGGGGCAGTCGTAAATACACTCCCGAAGAAACCGAAACAATGGCCTTCTCTCTCATGAGCCAGATCCAGAAAACGTACTTTGCCCGCAGGTGGGAAATGAATCTGGCCATTGCCTATCCCGACCTCGGGCGGTTTCGGGTAAATATCTTCCGTCAGCGGGGGTCTTTCGGGATGGTCATGCGGCATATTAAGATTTATATCAAGACCATAGACGATCTCGCCTTGCCGCAGATCTTCAAAAATATCGCCATGACCAAGCGGGGCCTGGTCCTGATCGCCGGTCGGACCGGTTCGGGGAAATCCACCACCCTGGCGGCCCTCATCGATTACCGCAACTCCACCGCTCCAGGTCACATCGTCACCATTGAGGATCCAATTGAATTCGTCCATACCCATAAAAAATCCATCATTACCCAAAGGGAGATTGGGATCGACACGCATGGGTATGGCAGCGCCTTAAAACACACTCTGCGCCAGGCTCCGGATGTGATCCTGATCGGTGAGGTCAGGGACGTCGAGACAATGGAAGCAGCCATTGATTACGCGGAAACCGGACACCTTTGCCTGGGAACCATTCATGCTAATAACGCCAATCAAACGATCGAACGCATCATGAATTTTTTCCCCCCGGAAAGGCACATGCAAATCTATTTACAGCTCTCTCTGAACCTCCGGGCCATCATTTCCCAACGATTGATCCCCCGTATCGACGGCATGCGGGTCGCCGCCGTGGAAATTCTCCTGGATACTCCCCGGATCAAGGACCTTACCCAAAAAGCGCAGATCGACCTCATCAAAGAAACCATGGCGGAAGGAAATATGGAGGACATGCAGACTTTCGATCAATCCATCTTCGCTTTTTATCAGCAGGGAACCATTGACTATGACAACGCCATTGCCTACGCAGATAGCGCGAATGACCTGAGACTGCGCATCAAGATGGAAGAGGTTGGCGAAAAGAAAGAAGCCATGGACGGGGGCTTGAGAATCAAGTCTGAATTTCGGACGTGAAGCAAGTCCGGAAGTTGTTGAAGTCAACTCATCCGGTCGAGAATCTTCCAAGCGTTTTCCTGCATCCGCTCGAAATCTTCGTTTGTAAGACCGGCTCCCAGGGCTATTTTCAAGGCATAGTCCTGGGAGATCAAGTCATCGGGTGCGTGGGTATCTGTATTTAAGACCAGGGAAGCCCCTACTTTTTTGGCCAGGCGGGCCACATGCCCGTTGGTCAGACTGTGTCCCTTCCTCGCCGTGATCTCTAAAAAAACTCCCTTCTCTCTGGCCAGGACCACCTCTTCTTCGGCGATCAAGCCGGGGTGGGCCAGAATATCAACTCCGGCAGCGATGGCCTGCTGGTTGGTACCCGGCGGCACGGGTTCAACTATGGTTTCACCATGAACGAGAACGATTTGAGCCCCCAAGGTCCTTGCTCGAACCGTTAAAGGGGAAATGAGATCGGGAGGAATGTGGGTGAGTTCCACCCCGGGGATGGCTCGTACCTGCCAGTGGGCTTTTAAATCCCGGCAAACTTGAACCATCCTGGGAATTACCCAATCGAGGTTGGAAGAATCCGCATGATCCGTTATCGCCACGGCTTGGCAGCCTATGACCGAAGCTCGGCGGACCAATTCCGATGGCAAAAGTTCCCCATCGCTAAAAAGGCTGTGAGTATGGAGGTCAATCATAAAATCTCTTTTCCCCGCAGGCTGTGGGCGTAAGCCTTTTGAATTCTAAGCCGCACCATCGAACCTGAGGCTAAAGTTTTTCCTGGAAAATTGACGATATGGTTGGTGCGGGTCCTTCCCATGTTTTCCGCGGCATTGGCTTTACTTCGTCCCTCCACCAAAACTTCCACTTCTTTTTCTTCCCAGGCTTTAATCCGCTTCCAAGTAATCTTTCTCTGTAAGGCCTGCAACTCTACCAACCTGCGCTGGCCAATTTCTTCAGGAACTTTTTCGTTAAAGAGAGTAGCCCGGGTACCTGGTCGATCTGAATATTTGAAAGAAAAAAGATCATCGAATTGTACTTTCTCGATCATCTCCATGCTGGCGTGAAAATCTTCTTCTTCTTCCCCTGGAAATCCTACGATCATATCGGTAGTGACGCTGATTCCCGGGCAGGACTGGCGAAGGTCTCGAATCTTCCTTAGGTAATCTTCGGGGGAGTAACCCCGATTCATTCGTTGCAGGATGCGGGCAGATCCGGATTGCAGGGGAAGATGGATGTGTTCACAAAGTTTGGGGAATTTGCCAAAGGCTTCGATGAGGGGGTTTGAAAGGTCTTTCGGGTGCGAAGTTGTAAAACGGATGCGCTCTATGCCGGCAATTTCCTGGACCGCCTTTAAAAGTTTTACAAAATCCAACTCTCCCGGCGATGTTTGGCCGTAGGAATTCACATTTTGTCCAAGCAGGGTAACCTCTTTAACTCCTTGGGCTGCAAGGGAGCGGATTTCCTTTAAAATCTCTTGGC
>JAURYC010000308.1 GCA_030654105.1 Deltaproteobacteria bacterium | reverse complement strand
ATAAGTCAATCATTATTTTTTACTCGCCCACCCCCGACCATGAAATGACCACTGCCTTATTTGACCAATCCCGCCAAGGGCGGGACCTTCCTGCGCGAACCGGCACGCCAACTGGGAGAAAGGGCCAATCTTCAAAATTGGGGACGGGCAAGCTATTTTTTCTTTATTTTTTGCAGGCAGGCTTCCAGATGAAAGAGGTTTTTCACGTCATCCCGGTTGTATTCCAGCAAAACCTGTAAGGCTTTTCCGTCCCCGTAGAGACGAAACCGCTCCCAAAGGCGCATGGCCTCCATGCCATCAATTCCCTTGGAGGCTCGTTCAATGCCCAGTTTTTCTTCCACCCGTTTCAGCCCACCGTAAAGGTTCTTTTGCCAGCAATCGTACATCAGGTCTCGGCATTCGAAATATTTGCTCAGATCCAGATTGATGGCCCGTTTAATCACCGGCAAATCGAAGCGATCTCCATTGTAGGTCAAGATCTCTGCCACTCCCTCCAGAGCATTCCAGAGGTTGGTCCAATTGACCTCATCCCCGATAAGCTGGATCATCTGGTTCGGGGGGCGGAAAATTCCCACGATGGTGATCTCTCCCCGCAAGGATGTTTCGATGTCCAAGTAAGCTTTCATGTATTGCGAATGCGGAATACAGGAGCCAGGAGTCCCAAAAAGCTTGTTTAAATTTAATAGGACGCAGATTTACGCAGATAACCGCAGATATAAAAAAGACGCTATGCGCATAGCGCTAAGCGCTAAGCGACTTTCTTTGTACATCCGTGTCCAAAAAGGAATTTCCTATACATTTAAATTATGGTGATTTTAGCACCGAATTCTTTTATAATCTTACCACCTCTTGGCGAAAGGGGAAAAGATGCTTCCAGATCTTTCAGATACATCCCTTCTCCAGCATCTGGAAGGCCTTGCGGCCCAACTGGGAATCGAGGTTCGCTATGAGAGCCTCGCGGATGAGGAATTCTCCATTCACAGCGGTGGATGTAAGTTGCTGGGGCGAAGTTTAATCCTTATCAATCTCCCTCTTCCCACTTTAGAGCGTGCCCGGATTCTGGCCCGGGAGCTATCCAGGTACGAGGTGGAAGATTTTTACCTACTCCCCCGCGTCCGGGAGTTCATTCTCCTTCAGGCACTGCCCCGCGAGAAAAATCTTCCCCATAAATAAAGAAGAAGTCCCACTCCCAAAAGAATCACCCATAAGATCTTGAAAATGGGCGAAGGATTCTCTTGCCCTATGAGCATCAGCAGTACGGCCGCACATAGAAATACGACGCCTGTGTAGACTTTTTTGCGATCGATGTTACGCGAGGTATCTTTCATTCAATTTTAGGCCATTTGCCCCGCCAGGGTTTAGCCTCCTCAAAAGCTGCCGCTGCTTTTAGAACCGAGAGGTCATCGCAACGCCTGCCTACGATCTGCAAGCCGATGGGTAACCCATCTGTTGTCCAAGCGCAAGGAACGGAAGCTGCCGGCTGGCCGGTAAGATTAAAAGGATAGGTAAAAGCCAGATAATTTAGGGGATGGACTTTCGCTCCGGCAACTTCCCTCGGCCAATCGATTCCAGTGGGGAAAGGAGTGACCGGGAGGGTGGGGGTAAGGAGGAGATGATATTGATCGAAGAAAGGCTGAAGACGATCCCAGAAATCATGGCATCGGTTGACAGCCCGGGCGTAATCGGCAGCGCTGGCCTTCAGGCCGATTTCGATTAATCGGCCTAAACCCCGGTCCAACCGGTCCTTCCATTCCTCCAAGCGATTTCCGATTGCTCCAGCGCAATCGGCGGCAAAGAGAAGCTGGAAAGCATCGTGCATGGGAGGGGAATCCAGCTTTATCTCCTCTACCCGGGCCCCTAATTCGGAGAAGACCTGCGCCGCGGACTCAACCGCTTCTTTAACCAATGGGTCTGCGACGGTATTTCCCAGGTCCGTGCTCCAGGCTATCCTAAAACCGCGAATCCCTTTCATGAGCTTTCTTCCGAAAGAAATCTTTTTCCCAGGCAGAGAAAGGGGATCTCGATCATCCGAACCTGTCATCACTTCCATCATTAAAGCCGCATCCGCCACGGTGCGGGTCAGCGGACCCAGGTGGGCAACGCGGCGATCCAGGGCTTCCCACCCGGCGAGCAAGGGATATATGGGGATCCTGCCCCGGGATGGTTTCAACCCGAAGATCCCGCAGAAGCTTGCCGGGGCCCGGATGGACCCACCGCCATCGCTTCCCACCGCTAATGGCCCGAGGCCGGAGGCCACTGCGGCCGCAGCTCCTCCGCTGGAACCCGCAGGAGTCATCTGCAGGTCCCAGGGATTGCGGGTGATGCCCCAAAGCGGGCTGTCCGTAACAGCCTTATACCCGAACTCACAGGTCGTCGTCTTCCCCAGGATGATAGCTCCCGCAGCTTTTAGCCTCTCAACGACGACCTCGTCCCGCTCAGGGACAAAGTTTTCATGCATTTTAGAACCGAAGGTAGTGCGGATCCCCTTGGTAAAAATTGAATCTTTTATGGATACCGGGACGCCGAAAAGGAGCCCTCTGGCCTTTCCCCGGGCCATCAGGTCGTCTGCTTTTCGGGCCTGGGCCATGGCTGAATCTGGATCCCAGGTGCAGAAAGCGTTGAGCTTAGGATTCACTTTCTCGATTCGCGCCAGCACGACTTCCATCACTTCGGAGGGTTTAATTTCTTTTAACCCAATCTTGGTTTTCAACTCCAGCCCCGATAATTTCCATAGTTCATCCATATAAAAGCTCCCCTTGCCTATGACCATTGGCTTAATTTTTTTCGATTTTGGCCGAAAATACCGCTCAAGTCAATTTAATTCCGCCAGATTACGCCTTGAGGGAATGCGAATTAAGATTTTTTTATAATCCCCTTAATGTCTCAATTTCTTCCTTTTTTCCCTCCTCTATGTTATAAAAACCTTAAAGGAGAAAATGAGTATGGATCGATTTGTTGACCTTCGTAGTGACACGGTAACCAAACCAACTCCCGATATGCGCCAAGCCATGTTTGAGGCAGCGGTGGGAGATGATGTCTTTGGGGAAGACCCTACTGTCAATGCCCTTCAGGAAAAAGCCGCGCGGCTCCTGGGCAAGGAGGCCGCCCTCTTCGTAGCCTCGGGGACGATGGCCAATCAATTGTCCATCAAAGCCCACACCCAGCCGGGAGACGAAGTGATCATCGAGGCCGGGGCCCACGCTATGAACTTCGAAGGGGGCGCCGGAGCCGTGATCTCGGGGATTCAGTTCTTGGGTATCCCAGGAAATCGAGGAATCTTCGAGGCCGTTCAGGTGGAGGCGGCCATCCGGGTTGACGA
>JAURYC010000307.1 GCA_030654105.1 Deltaproteobacteria bacterium | reverse complement strand
GGTCACTTCTCCGCCGAGCGGATCAACGGTCCATCCTTCCTTCTGGATTGCTGCCGTATCTATATGCGCGCTGGCATGGAGGATAGGTGTTCCCTTCTTTCCCCTATACCTAACTACGACATTGCTCCTTGGCCCCTTCAGTCCCATGATTTCGGCGCCCTGCAGTTTCAGGTATTTCTCCGGCGCATTATGGATCTGGACCTCGCACCCCAAAGATTGAAATCTTTCCGCCAAAACCCCGCAGATCGTGTCATAGTTCAGGCCGGGTGGAACCTGGGTATCAATTTGAATTAATTTCTTCAGGAGAAGCACCATCTCATCCCGGTGGGCCTCAATATAGGAAAAGACTGACTCTTTCAATTTATCCATAGGCTACTCCTAAAAATGAGAATTGATCTCCGGCGGAGTGTCGTCATAAAACCGGTAGGCCAAGGGCGTGGGCTGGGTTCTTCCGCACCATGGCGACAATCTCATCTTCCTCAATGCCGCAGCGGAGCATCGTCTCGATATACATCCGCATCCCTTCCACGGGAGGAGGATTGTAGATCTGGCCGAAATCCGTCGACATGATGCAGTGTTCGGGACCGACGGCGCGGATGGCATCGGCAATCTTTTGGGGATCGACTCGGTCACTGGTGGGCATGGTGGCAATGAAGCAGTGCTCGATAAATACCCCCTGCCCGATCATCTCTTTCTGTTCCTCCACCGAGGCGCGGCAGCCGAAGGAAACGGACAGCGGGTGAGTAATGATAGTTCGTTCAACGCCCACCCTGCGGCGGCGATTCGGATCCGGACCGATGTGAATATGAATGTCAATTGCCCCTTTGATCAGTTCAAAAGTGTCCATCTTTTTTTCCTTAGAAATTTATTTAAGGATAATGGTGGCTAGGCTATAAACAATTCCTTGGGAGAGCATGGCCTGGATTTCGTTGTGGCTATATCCGAGTTCCTCCAATATTTCGTTGGTATGTTCCCCTTTAAGGGGGGGAGGCAGTTCCAGCGTTAGAT
The DNA here is from genome assembly GCA_030654105.1 of Deltaproteobacteria bacterium. Lineage (NCBI taxonomy): Bacteria > Pseudomonadati > Myxococcota > Myxococcia > Deltaproteobacteria bacterium. The sequence goes on along the minus strand of JAURYC010000307.1, from coordinate 2,381 downwards.
ATTCCCCGTCAATTTCAATGGGGTTTCCCATCGTACGTATTTCTTTACCCTTGAGCTTGAACTTCCATAGGGAAATCGATTCAACAAGGGCTGAGTCATCTAAAACATCAGCAAAGTTATTGATTGGGGAGCAAAGAATATCGGCCTCCTTAAAAATATGAATCCACTCCTCTCGGGGCTTCCTGAGAAAAACCGGGACCACGATCTCATTCAGAGCAGCCCTGTTCTTTACCCGGAGAGAGTTATTCTTGAACTTCTCTTCTTTGCTTATTTGAGCCATTCCAATGGCCTGGCAAAATCTTTCCCAATAGGACTCACCAAGAATTGCGATGGTCATATATTTATCGTCTTTCGTCCGGTAAGCACCAGCCGGAGAAAGCATAGGGTTTTGGTTGCCATATCGCTTGGGTAGTTCCTCAGTCATTAAAAAAGAGGTAAAAGGCATGGCTTGTAAGGACATGGCTGCGTTCAGCAGGCTGACATCGATTCTTGTACCTAATTTTCCCTGCTGCCGGGCATATAGCGCCAACAAAATACCCTGTACAGCCATACTTGCAGAATGGATATCCACCAAAGGAAAGCTCACGCGCAAAGGAAGACCCTCCATCTCGCCTATTGAATCCATGATCCCACTGAGCGCCTGCATGCCCGTATCACTTGCGGGAAGGCTGGAATACGCTCCCTTTTGACCGAAAGCTGAAATCGTACAGTAGATAATCCCGGGGTTTATTTTTTGGCATGCATCATAACCAACCCCCAACCGCTCCATTACTCCTTTTCGGTAATTAGAAAGAACTATATCCGAACGCTCAACCAAGCGCATTATAACCGGTCCGGCATCCTTTTTCTGTAAGTCCAAACACAAATCTCTCTTGTTTCTATTATTGGCAACAAAGTAAGGTCTCAACGGGTCCTCAGTACCCCTTCCCCAGTCTCCTTCCGGCCTCTCAACTTTAATAACGAATGCTCCCATGTCGCCCAGGAGACTTGCTGCGCAGGGCCCTGCGACGCCTTCGGTCATGTCCAAAACTGAGATTTTACTCAATAGTTTATTCATTGGATTTCTCACTCCTGGGTTGAAGTTTCCTCCTTGCTTTTATCTGGCATTCCCTCCAGGAATTTTTTGATGATAAAGTCTCTTCCAATTTGGCCCATTCCGGCCTCTGGCTCCAGGTTTTCGGCTTTTTTTAGGGAGATCCTTTAAGTCTTGAAAGAACTTAATGAAGGTTGATCAGGTCTCGAGACCAATAGACTTGGCAAATTCGAGCATCTCCCGGGCCGTTTTCACCATGGCTTCATCTACCATGTCTCCCTTATAAGTCACCGCTGCAATCCCCTTTTTCTCCGCTTCCTCCATTGCCTGAATCAGGCCCTGATAAAAGGCAATCTCTTCCGCAGACGGAGTAAACACTTTATTAACAATCGGAACGTGTGAAGGATGCATGACCGTCTCCCCCCGAAACCCAAGCCGCCGGTTCCAATTGGCATCCCGCTCCAATCCCTCCAAATCCTTTATGTTCCACCAGGAGCTAATCGTAGGATACTGGATACCTGCAGCCCGGCAATCCAGCACTGCTTTGGAACGAAGAAAGAGAGTCTCCATACCCTCCTTAGACCAAATATAGCCAATGGCCCGGGCAGCGTCTCCTCCGGGGCCTGCCGCCAATGTAACTCGCTTCACTCGCGGACAGGAGGTGGCAATCTCATATATATTGCGCATCCCCTTAGCCGTCTCGCATCCTAAGGGAGTTTCAATCGCTCCGACGGGTATCCCCATGCGCTTTTCCAGATGGGTCAACAAAGCATCTATTTCTTTCATGTCGGCCACCGTCTCCACTTTTGGCAGCGTAACCCCATCGAGCTCGGGGCATAAAACTCCCTCGAGGTCGTCAAAGGTCAATCCCGTGGCAAAACCATTAATCCGTACGTTAACGGCTTGCCCCTTGGCCTTAAGAGCCTTAATCCCGGCCTTTACCAAGGGGCGGGCAGCTACCTTTTCTTGATCCGGGACCGAATCCTCGAGATCTAAAATCAGGCAATCCGCCCCATAATTTATCGCCTTTTCCATCCAGGCTGGCCGGTTGCCAGGAACGAATAACGTGGAACGATAGGGTTTCATTATTCCTTCTCCTTTCCCCTAAAGGGTATCCTAAAACAGCAGCGTAGATTGAAAAATACTCCATTGACCGGGCTTGGTATATTGGTTTTCTTTTTTCGGCAAACGCCCGGGGGCCTTCCTTGGCATCCTCGCTGGTGCACAAACGTGCAAAGACTTCATTCATATAGGCGAACTGCTGCTCATAGGCCATGTCTTCCGAAGCATAAAAACCGCTTTTGGCAATCTGGACTGCAATCGGGCTCTTTTGAGCCAGCAATTCCGC
>JAURYC010000306.1 GCA_030654105.1 Deltaproteobacteria bacterium | reverse complement strand
CCACAATCAGGGTTGCCCAACTGGCCTGTAAAACGAAGCTGGATCAGATCCCCCGCGAAGTGATTAACTACAGCAAGAGTCTGGCCCTCAGCGCCCTTGGCGGCATGGTATCTGGCGCACAGATTCCCAGCTGCAAGGTCGTCACCCGATACGTCCAGCGGATGGGTGGGAACCAGGAGGCCACCGTCGCCGCCTCCGGCTTCAAGACCTCTGTCGAGAACGCTGCCTTGGCCAACGGCCATTTCGCCCACACCACGGAGTACGAGGATGACAGCATGCCCGAAGGCGTCTCCACCTACACGCTGTATCCTGCCCTCTTCGCCCTAGCCGAGAAGCTGGGCTCTCCCGGCAGCCGCGTCCTCGAGGCCTTCGCGGCGGGCTACGAGGTGCAGTCCAGACTTGGCATCGACTGCAACAACGCCCGTAAGCGGGGATATCTGAACCTCAGCCTCACGGGAGTTCTAGGGATAGCGGCAGGGGCGGCGAAGCTGCTAGATCTCGATGTGGAGCGGACAGCATGGGCGCTGAGCTTGGCCGCCTCCCAGGGGTGTGGCCTAACCCGACAGACGGGAACCGATGCCCACTTCATCGAGATGGGGGTCGCGGGGAGAGACGGCTTAGCGGCGGCACTGTGGGCCGCGGAAGGGCTAACCGGAAGCACCACCATCTTCGAAGGCCCGAAGGGGTTCTTGGACCTGAAGACGGCGGGAGAGGTGTCGAAGCCGACGGACGTGGTGAACAACTGGGGGAAGCCCTACCGGGTCATGGCTGTGGGGATCAAGAGTTACCCCTGCGCTACCACATGCAGCGGTACATCCAGGGCGTGGTTGATCTAAAGCAGGCCCACGGCTTCCGGGCTGGCGAGGTGGAAAGGGTGGACGTGGAGGTGAATCCTATGGTGCCCCAGTTCATCCGCTATCCCGAGCCGAGGAACCTGGCCGAGGCCAGGTTCAGCATGCCCCACAGCCTGGCGGTGGCAATCCTGGATGACAGGATCACCCTTCGTAGCTTCTCCGACGAGAGGGTGAAGGACCAGGATGCCCGCGAACTACGCCAGAGGGTGAAGATGATCGTGCACGAGGAGTGGCAGTACGGAGCCCTGACCGGGCCCTACCCGCTCACCGTGATCCTGAAGGACGGTACGCGGCTCAGCAAAGACTGCATGAAGGTCAACGGGCAGCCGCCAGATCTCCTGCCGGTGGAGCAGGTGATCCAGAAGTATCGGCTGTGCACCGAGGATCTGCTGGCGGAGGACAAGATCCAAGAGTCGATCCGAATGACCCTGGGGTTAGAGGAACTGGACAACGTTGCCAGGCTGATGGAAACCGTGGTGAATTCGAAGGACTGACGATCTGACAGTAATGGTCCGGGACGTTGTTGCCCAGGTTGCATTGATGATCCCAATTGCTTGAAACTTATAGAATCCTTTTATGGCTAAAACCCCTGAAAGCCGGTCAAAGAGGTTCCTATTTCGAGATCTCAAATCAAACATCCTCGTCGGTATGGCCAGTGACCGGTATGCCGGGTGGATCGGGCAGGACAGTAAGAAACGCATGGCGCATGGGGCATGGAGCATAGCGTAAGAACTACTCAACCTGGGGTTTTGTATTTGACCGAACTTGTGAACCTGGCTGCCGCCGTTACGGAAGCAGTTCGCCAAGGTGAGGGGAGAGGCGGATGAGCTATGAGGAATCTTATGCCAAAGCCTTCCCGTTTGACAAAATGGTCAGCGGCATGCTGGATCCGGAGATGATCGAGGATACTGTTAAGATCGTGAACGAGGCTATAAAAGACAAAATCCAAGTAAACCTAATTATCAACAACCGCGCCGGGGGCAACGCCCCGTTGATCGCTCAAAAGATTGCAGAAAGGCTTCATTCGGAGAAAGAGGAGAGGCTATTTTAAAAGCCGATCTCCAGGAGAAAGCGGGAGGTATTGTTAAGAAAAAGGGAATGCCAAATTACGGCCATCGTATTCCCGTGACTTTCTGGGACCGGACTAAGGTAATGTTCTGTCCCAAGAAACACATCAGGATCCCACGAAACGACCGGGAAAAGACCCCGGAAGTGTGGGCAATATTCGCCCCCAAAATAAGAACGAAACGAAAGGAAAAGCCATGAGACTAAAAGACAAAGTAGCCATTATTACTGCTGCAGGTTCAGGGTCGGGTCGTGCCGGGGCTGTGTTGTTTGCCCGGGAGGGGGCGAAGGTGGTGGTGGGGGATATTGATCCCAAAGGCGGGCAGGAGACCGTCAAATTGGTAAAGGAGGCTGGTGGGGAGGCGATTTTTGTCCCTGTCGATTGCGGTCAGATTATGTAATGGGGGGCAAAGCTTTATCCTTGACAAAGCGATAGATCGGATAGGGAAGAGTTGCTAAAGAATGGACAGAGTTTTTCCCATGGGGTTCATATCAATATCTGTTATCAATATGTGGAAAAAGGGGCACGTTGGTTCAAAGACAAATTATTATTGACAAAGGAAATAGAAAAAGGAAATTTGGTGGGATGTTGAAGTGGTCGAGATTGGATGCTCCGGGGGCATTTCATCATGTGATTTGTTAGGGAATTGAAGGATGAAAATCTTTGGCGGCTGAAGGAGTTTTATTATATTGGGGCGGTGTTGGGGCAGGTTTTTAAGTTGCATTTGAACCAACCCCCATTACAAATTATTTCTAAGAAAATTCAGAGAGAGGGGAAGATTGTGAATCGGGATAGGCTTGAAAAACTTGCTGGGGACGAGCGATTCATCGCCGGAATTTATAATTATTGCGATCGATGGTGTGAACGATGTTCTCAAACCCTTCGCTGTTTGAACTTCTCGCTTTTGGAGGAGGAATTTTCCGATCCTGAAACGCATGATATTCGAAATGAAGCATTCTGGAGAAAGATATCAGGGATCCTACAGAAAACCCTGGAGTTGCTGAGGGAAACCGGGAAGAAATGGGGAATAGAACTGGAGACTTTGGATTCAGTGAGTGACACAGAAAGTATGCGGGCGAATGACGAGGCTGCGGAAAACCACGTGATTTGCCGCGCCGCTAAGATCAACAGCAAAATAGTGGAAGATTGGTTCAATGAGAGAGAAAGACTCCTTTTTGAAATTGCAGCTGTCGCTAACGAGGGAGTGGACATCGAGGAAGCCTTCGCGGTGATCCGGTGGTACCAATACTTTATTGCTGCTAAGCTGACGCGAGCCATCCGGGGAAAGATGGAAGAGGAAGAGGAGAAATGCGATGAATTCGCAAGCGATTTGGATGGTTCAGCTAAGATCGCACTTATCGCCATTGACCGTTCGCTTGGCGCATGGGCAGTGATTCCCCGCTATAACCATATTTATGCTGAGAGAGTTCTCGAAATCATCTCTTTTCTCGACCATTTGAGGCAGGCCGTCGAAGAAACATTCCCTGGCGCGAGGTCATTCATTCGACCCGGATTTGACAGAATCGATCTTATCTCAGAGGGATTTGGGGGACAGACTTGATTATTTATTTTAGCGTCATAACTTTACCCAGGATTAGTTTTGTTCTCCACTTACCCTAAAAATCTATGACCTCGATTTCCCCGGCGAAACCTTCCGCGTCCTCAAAGAAAAAGAAGAACGGGAATTTGGGGAGTACGCTCTCTAATGGGATGGTTAATGAATTTTTTCTAAAAACAGGCATTTCAGATAGTGGCTTTCCGGGAAAGAGAGCAGGATCGGATGGTCGGCGCTCTGCCCGCGCTTTTCAATGATCTTCAAGGTTGCCCCCAAATCCCTTGCACATTCCCGCAGGATTTCCAGAAATCTTGATTCAGAAAGATTGTAAGAGCAAGAAGAAGTAACCAGAATTCCCCCGGGGTTCAGTAGGCGAATCGCCCTAAGGTTGAGTTCTTTGTATCCCCGGGAAGCGCCGCCAACATTTTCTTTACTCTTGGCAAAAGCAGGGGGATCGAGGATAATGCCATCGTAATGCCGGCCAGCCTCCGCCTCGGCTTTGAGAAAAGAGAAAACATTTTCCTTGCGAAATTCAGTGTTGGCCAAGCCGTTCAGCAAAGCATTCTCCCGGGCCTGTTCGATGGCCTCTTGAGAAGAATCCACGCCGGTTACCTGGGCGGCGTGGCGCGCAGCATGGAGGGCGAACAATCCATGGTAACAAAAGGCATCGAGGACTCGTCCCCGCAGGAAGCGGGAGGCAGCTGCGCGGTTTTCTCTTTGATCCAGGTAGGCTCCGGTTTTTTGTCCTTTCCATAAATCTACCAGGTATTGGATTGTTCCTTCAAAAACTTGGACCCTGGAAGGACATTCTCCCATTATAATTTTCTTCTCCTGCGGCAACCCTTCAAGCTCTCGTACGCTAAGATCATTCCGCAGCAGGATGGAAGAGGGCCGAAAAAGTTCCAGAAGAATTTTTGTGAACAGGTCCAATAAGTCTTCGGTTGCCTGGGAAAGGGTTTGGAGCACAAAATGGTCGGCGTACCGATCAACAATCAGAGAAGGAATTCCGTCGGATTCGCCGTAGATCAACCGGTAAGCGTTGGTCTTTTCCACTACGGCCTCACGGTAGTGCAAGGCCCTTTCTACCCGCTCTTTCCAGAAATTTAGGTGGATGGGTTCTTGACTTCGGGAAACGAGGCGGAAAGCGATCTTAGAATGTTCGCTGTAAAAACCCTGGGCTAAGAATTTTCCGTTTTTCTCTTCCAGAGATACAATGCTTCCTGGTGCGGCATCTTGGATTTTGGCCAGGTCGTTTCTAAAAATCCAGGGATGCCCCTTCCGAAACCAAGCCAGACCTTTAGCCGTAGGAATTAGACGACCCATAACTTCCCCAAATGCGGAGTGCAGATTGGACCCTTTATTTGGTTGTTGATTAAATATCCTTTTTTCTATATTCTATCTGAAAAAACATAGAAAGGGGAAATTTTTGGCAAGTTCAAAGAGCAAACACAAAAGAATGCAGCATCGTTTTCAACTGAAACTCAAACGGAGACAGAAAAGACGAAAGACCCAAGCATCGCCGGGCCCAGCCAATCCTCCCGAACCCGCCAAGACCTGAAAAGGGTCTTTCAAGTCTTATCTTTAAGCAATTGGTAGGCAGCCTCCTGGACGGCGAGGTGGAGATTTCCACTCTGGGCGATTTCCCGAAGGTCGCTCGTTACCATGAATTTAAGGAGGTAAAGGGCGAGGGAGGGAGGGCAGTAGGGTTATAGACCAGGGCTTTTTTCACGCGGTAACGCGCGATCCATTTGGGATTACGAGAAATTTCCTCACTATAGCTCCGGATAGGGATATTTAGCAAGGAATTCAAGGCAGGAGGAAAGCGTGGATCCGAACCTTTTAACCGGTCTGCTGACACCGAGCACTTCGAAGATCGTTTTTATCATTCTTGACGGGGTGGGCGGAATCCAGATGGAAGGGAAGGGCGGCACAGAACTGCAGGTTGCCCGGAAACCCAATCTGGATCAATTGGCAGAGGTTTCTTCGTGCGGACTTCTGGAACCCGTTGCTCCAGGGATCACGCCAGGGAGCGGGCCTTCCCATTTTGCTCTCTTCGGGTATGACCCTTTCCAGTTCAACATCGGGAGGGGAATTCTGGAGGCAACGGGTATTGATTTTCCTCTCACCGAGAGGGATGTGGTGGCCCGGATCAATTATGCCACCATTGACAAGAACGGGAAGGTCATCGACCGCAGGGCCGGACGAATCTCCAATGAGACCAACGAACGAATCTGCCGCAAGCTGCAGGGAAGTTTACGGCTAAGCCGGGAAGTAGAAGTGATAGTTGAACCGGTTAAGGAGCACCGGGCCGTCCTGGTTCTGCGGGGGGAAGGATTAAGAGGGGAGATCGAGGATACGGACCCTGAGCGGGAAGGTGTTCCTCCCCTGGAACCCAAAGCATTGATTCCCGAGGCAGAGGGTACCGCAGACCTGGTGCGAGATTTTGTTGCTCAGAGCCGGAAAATCCTTGCGGATGAATCCAGAGCTAATATGGTCCTCCTCCGTGGTTTTGCCAAACATACCCGTTATCCTTCAATGAAAGAACGATATGGCCTGAATGCCCTGGCGATCGCTGCTTATCCCATGTATCGGGGAATCAGCCGTCTGGTGGGGATGACGGTTCTTTCCTCCGTAAGTACCCTGGAGGATGAGTTCAAGGCCCTGGCCGATCATTTTGCCGATTATGACTTCTTTTTCCTGCACATCAAACAGACCGATTCCCGGGGGGAAGACGGAAATTTTGATGGCAAAGTGGCGGTCATTGAAGAAGTGGACCGGTATCTTCCCCAGGTGCGGGCGCTCAAACCGGATGTTCTGGTGGTGACGGGGGATCACTCGACCCCTGCCAAGCTGCGCAGCCACAGTTGGCATCCCTTACCGATCATCCTGTATTCCCAATATTGCTTGATTGATCCGGTGAAAAAATTTGATGAAGTTAGCTGTATCGGCGGGGTATTAGGCAAAATGCCTTCCGTACAGCTCATGCCTTTAGCGCTTGCTCACGCCCGGAGATTGACGAAGTTCGGGGCGTAGAATTTTTCACCGCAGAGCGCGCAGAGAACGCGGAGAAAAATATAATTATCGTGAACGGCAAAAGAAAGTTGTCATTACGAATCGTCCAGCATCGCCCAGAACTCTCTGCGTGCTCTGCGGTGAATAGCCTTTAATTTTGATTCAAAAAGGGAAGACGTCAGTGCAAGATTTTCAAAAAGAACGACTGGCCATGGTTGAAGAGCAACTGCGCAGGAGGGACATCTCTGACCCCCGTGTCCTGGAAGCCATGGCCAAGGTTCCCCGACAATCTTTTGTCCCCGCGGATTATCAACCCGCAGCCTATGAAGACCGGCCACTTTCCATCGGGGAGGGCCAGACCATATCCCAGCCTTACATGGTCGCTATCATGACCCAATCCTTGGAGCTGAAGGGAAAGGAACGGGTTCTGGAGATTGGTACAGGTTCCGGGTACCAAACGGCTATTTTAGCAGAGCTTTCCCAGGTTGTTTTTACGGTGGAACGGATCCCCACGCTTATCCAGAAAGCCCAGATGATTTTAGAGGTACTCGGCCACAGGAATATTTTTTTTCTCACCGGGGACGGGACGAAAGGATGGCCAGATAAGGCTCCGTTTGAAGGGATCATCGTTACTGCCGGAGCTCCCGAGATTCCCAAGACCCTTCTCTCCCAATTGGCTGAAGGAGGCCGGTTAGTCATCCCGGTGGGTCCGCGCTATACTCAGACCCTTTACAAAGTAACCCGCCAAGGAAACCGTTTTCAAGAGGATGATATTACCGGGTGTATATTTGTACCCCTCCTGGGAGATTACGGATGGAAAGAGGAATGATTTTGAATGGGGAATGGCGAATGCGGAATTCGGAATAGAAAAAGAAAAAAGAAATAATTTTGCAATCCGCATTCCAAAATGCGAAATTGATAGGCTTTAAAAGTCAAGGCGGCAAAGGCGAGTCGTTGATTGACAGTTTTTCAGAAACTATGGTAATTTTTATATAGGTTTTTCCACCAGGAAAACAAAAGCAGAGGAGAGGAATCCAATGGGGAAGGTTGGGGTTTGGGTTACGGGAATTTTCTTGGCAATGGCGCTGTGGGTTCCGTCAGCCCCGGCAGCGGGAGAGAAGGACGTATTGGAACGCCTGCCCAGCGGCGTAATCAATTGGACCCAAGGGCTCATTACGGCAAAGGGAAGTGGAGCACCGCCCACCGGGATAACCGTGATTTCCCAGGCGCGACTGATGGCAGAACGAGCGGCCAAGGCGGATGCCCTACGAAATCTGCTGGAAGCCGTGAAAGGCGTGCGGGTGGATGCGGACACGACCGTGGAAAACTTCACAACCAAAAACGACGTAGTAATGACCCGGGTTAGCGGGATTGTCAAAGGAGCAACCGTGGTAGACAAGCGGTATTTGAGTGATGGAGGCGTAGAGGTGACCGTGGCTGTCTATCTTACGGGTGAACTTTTGGCAGTGATGCTCCAGGAGTTACCCCCGCTGACCACGCCATTGATGCCTGCCCCGGCCATTCCGTTTATTGACAAACCCTTACCGCCTTCGCGACCAATCCCGCCACCAATCCCGCCGCCCCAAGACAAGAAAGTACCTCTGCCTCCCCAGGAAAAGAAAGTGACTCCGCCCCCTGCGGCCGAAGAGAGAAAAGTAACTCCGCCACCTGTAGTCGAAGAGAAAAAACCTCCTGCGGCCCCCGAAGTTCAGGCCAAAATCGAGGAGAAATTGGATTTAAAAAAATTGGAGTATACCGGTTTAATCGTTGATGCCAGAAAATTGGGCTTGCGCCCGGCACTGATTCCCAAGATCCTCAATCAAAAAGGAGAAATGGTTTACAGCTCGCAGAGTCTAGCGCAGCGAGAATTAATCAAGATGGGGTTAGTCGGGTATGCCAAAGATGTTGACGCGGCGTCCAAGAACCAAAGAGTTACGGCGGACCCTTGCATCGTCCCCGGACTGAACGCCGCTGGAGAGAAAAAGACCGACGTGGTCATTTCCAACCGGGATGCTCAAATGGTTCTGACCACTGCACCCTATACGGGATACTTGAAGAACGGCCGGGTCATGATTGTTTACGACTGATTCCTTCGGGGCGAAAAGGGATGAAAACGAAACTTTTGTTGATTAGTTTTTCGATATTGGGGTGGATCCTTCTTAAGGGATGGCTAAGTCCGGCGTTCGCAGCTACCAAGATTCTCGCTGGAAAGCATACGACCATCTATGACATCGTCAATCCGCTGGGGGTTGAATTCCTTCCCCATTACAGCAATAGTGCCTATTCTCAGAAAGTCCTTCAGGAAGATGAGTTCAGCAAAAGGGTGATGATCGAGGTCAACCTCGGGCCTTTGAATTCCAAGGCTCCTTTTCCTCTCTCTCCCCAACAACTCCCCTGGGATATGAAATTATTTTTGAACCCGGAAAAAGACATTCCGGTGAAGGAAGGGAACATCGTTGCTGAGGCGAGAAAACTTACCCAAGGTGCTCAGACCATCCACGAGGCTGTGACCTCAATCTTCAACTGGATCGTGGACAACCATACCTATGATGCCGGGCGAAATACCCCTCAGGATGGAAGGTCGGTTTTTTACAACAGGCGGGGGTCTTGTGTGGGGTACACCAACCTTTCTATCGCCATGCTACGGAGTGTGGGAATTCCGGCAAGGTACGCCCATGGTTACCTGCCGCCGGGATATGACTGGGGGATTTCCAAGAAATATTGGGGAGTCCAAATCAGTGGCGGGGGGTACCATGGCTGGGTCGAAGTATATTACCCCGATATTGGGTGGACTTTTTCAGATTTACTTCATTCGAAGAATTTTGTCGACCCTTTTCATGTCTTGCGATATATCGACGGGATCAACCTCAATCCGAGAAACAACAAGGGCGGAAGCCTGGACGTGGAAGAAGCCACAACTTTCACGATTTTCAAAGAAGAAAATACCACCCTGGCCATAGATCAACTCTCCATGCCCCAGAAAGATATTCTCGCCCGGCAATCCGGAAAACAGCAGTTCGGGACAATCTACGGATTGATCAAGGATGCCTCCGGAAAACCCATTCCCAAAGGGAGTGTAGTCCTATGGGAAGGAATCCAGGGTAAGGTTATGCCTTTTGAAAAAGGCCTTTACTCTCTCTTAGGGCTGGAAGACGGGACCTACCGCTTGACCATTAAGGTTGATGGATATGGAGAGGTAGAAAAAAATCTTCAAGCCATCAAGGGAGAGGTAAAAAATATAGATATTGTCCTGCCTCCATTCGGCTCATCTCCATCCCAACCTCCTTCCAAGACGATACCGAAATCCAAGGGCGCGCCGAGGGCCAAGTGATGGGCAGGAGAAAGGCTTTTTCCCTGCTCTCCGGCGGTCTGGACAGCCTTCTCGCCACCCGTCTGATCATGGACCAGGGAATCGAAGTCACAGGCCTACATTTTATAACCCCCTTTTTCGGTTATAGCAAAAAAGGGCAGGAAGCCCAATTTGAAGAAAGATGGATACGCCTTTACGGGATTCCAGCGAGAATTATTGACGTCAGTGAAGAGTATTTCCAGGTCCTGCGCCATCCCCGGTACGGGTACGGGAAAAACTTCAACCCCTGCATCGACTGCAAGATTTTCCTTTTCTCCCAAGCAAGAGCCCGGATGGAGGAAGAAAAAGTTGACTTTTTAGTCACTGGGGAGGTGTTAGGTCAGCGACCCATGTCCCAGCGCAGGGATACCTTGCGGATTGTCGAACGGGATTCCGGGACCGAAGGAATACTCCTCCGGCCCCTTTGTGCCAAAAACCTCAAGCCCACCCGCCCGGAGTTGGAAGGCCTGGTGGATCGGGAGAAACTTCTCGATCTCAGAGGGCGCAGCCGTAAACCGCAGATGAAGCTGGCTGCAGAGATGGGTTTCCGCCATTATCCCTTACCGGCTGGTGGATGCCTTCTTACCGACCCTGTGCTGGCCAGCCGGTTCAGAAAATATTTCGATCAAACCCCAGCCATTACAACCGGGGAAATCCTTCTTTTTCAGGTAGGCAGACATTTTCAATTGCCCGGAGGTGGTCGTCTGGTTGTGGGAAGGCGGGACGAGGAGAATCAGAAATTGATAAAACTCCGGCAGAAAGAGGATGTCCTGCTGAAAGTCCAGGATATCCCCGGACCGCTGGGGTTGATGCGAGGAAAAAAGGGGGAAGATATATTATCCCTGGCCGCTGCTATCGTTTCCCGGTATAGCAAGGCCAAGGAATGGAATGAAGTCGAAGTGCTCTATGGCCAGGAGGTTGATAATCTTTCCGGACGCCTCTTGGTAAAACCGGCTAAGGATAATCAAATCGCTTCCCTGAGGTTTTAAACTGACTCCTGACTCCAGAATTTTTGATTCCCAGGTAACCTTTTTTACGTAGGATAAATATCGGATGGAGCAGGGGGCAGTTCTTCCAGTTGGCGCTGCAGAGATTGGGCCTTTTTAACCAGGTCACGCTGCTGGTCACTTTTCCTCCTCCCGGGAAATTCTTCCTGGATCTTCTGGCAAACCTTACAGATCATTGCTCTGTAAATTTCTAAAAATTCCACTTTCCCGGCCAAGGATAGACACTTCTCGAAAAAATTCAATGCCTGAAGTGGGTCGAAGGCATAAAATTGTTCCATCCCCTGGCTAAGGTAGATCTTGAATTGAAGACTTTCGTCCCCCGGACTTATTTCCAGGGCCTGGGAGAAGGTTTGTATCGCCTTGTTGTAGAAAGCACTCCGGAAATAGGATTCCCCGGCCAGGCGATAAGGTTGAGCCTCATCCGGGCCATATAGGGTTCGAAAAAGTTCTTTCAAAGCATCTTTTCCCATCACTTCCTGGAGGAGTTCCGTTTCTTCCAGAAAAAAACGGATAAGGAGACCGTTCTCCCTGTACTCGAAAAGGAGTTCTTTAAATTGGCGAAAGACATCTTTCGTTAAAACGGCAATTTCTTCCATCCCTTCCTGGAAACTGTTTTCAGCCCGGGAAAGGATTCCTTGAAATTGGCGGACAAGATTTTCCTGGTGAGGAGGGTAATCTCCCTTCTCGACCAAGGCCCGATATTTCGGGCCGTAAATTTCGAGTTGATAAAGGTCTTCCCGTATCTTCATAGCCAAGTGAAAGATGGAACCGATGGTTAAGTCAAAGATCTGTTCTTTTTCGGAAATGATTGCAGAGCTACGGCGGTACAAAGCATGGGAAAGTTCCTTGAGGGCATAAAGGAGGCTTTGCCCCCGGTCGTCGACGAGTTTGGCCAAGTCGGCAAATTGGAGGGATCCCTGTTTATAGTTCTGGTATTGCTGGCGAAAAGTCACCACCGCTAAGAGGAAGTGGCGAACGATTTCCATAATCTGCCGGTCGCGTTTTTTCTGAAGGAGGTCGTTATCTTCCATTTTGCCGTTTACTCCTGGCGCAATTTTATAATCAGACGCCATGAGAAAGCAAGGGAATTATGAGGTCACCGGTGGTACTTTTCCCTTGCTCTACGGAGATGAAAATGGTATGAAAATATTTACTTTATCAAGTAGGAATTTCAGGGGCAGGGGACGCAGATAAACGCAGAAAATTCGGCTTAAAAAAACAAATGGGAAGTGTTCTTTTAAAAATTTAGAACCTTTCGTGCCCCGGCGAAATTTGAAGGACTTTATTTTTTTCTGCGGTTGCCTGCGGAAATCGGCGTCCCAGTGAATTAAAAGGAACAGCGGAGGAGGGTAGAGAATGAATGTCGGCGAGCGGGTGAAATTCCAATTCGGTGGCGAAGAAAAGGAAGGTCTGGTCGTTAAAATATTTCCGAAGAGGGTTTATTTGAGGGTAGACTTTCCCCGCCACCCGGGAAAAATTGTGGTAAGGTCCATCGCGGAGCTGGAGGGAAAAGGCCCAGCACCGAAGAAAAAAAAGAAAAAGGAAAAGGGAAAAAAGGAAAGAATTAAGGGGAAAGAAGAGAAGAAGAAAGAGGAGAAAAAAACCGTGGAGGAGAAAGAGTAGACCGGAGTAAAATACCCAATTTATTGGGAGCCATTTGAAGACCTATCCTCAGGGTGGCGGGCGATCTCCTTTTCCCGCCGCTTCTGTTGTCGATGGCGCCTTAGAAAGAAAATTCCCAGCCAGGCCGCAATTAAAATTTGGGCAATAAGGCAGATGATCAAGAGGGTGAAGGCAGTCATAAGAAATTTTAGTCCACGGGGAAAAAGAACTGTCCTCAGTTACGCGGTTAGAACAATATGGAGAAGGATTGGAATTCGCCCCGGAATTCTTCCATCTGGACGATCAATTCAGTAACATGAGCGGAAGGAGGCCCGTGGCGGCACCACTGGATCATGGCCTCCACATTTTCCTCTTCCCCTTCGCAAAGGACGGCCACGGACCCGTCGGGAAGGTTACGGACCCATCCCGTAAGATTATATTTTTTGGCTTCGCGCTGGGTGTAGTACCGGAAATTCACCCCTTGGACAATTCCTTTAATGATAAGCTTGGCTCGATTTTTAGCCATCGTTTCACCTATCGTCCTGAGCCAACATCCTCAAAAATTCGTCTTCGGTAACGATCTTTACCCCGAGAGTCTTGGCCTTCTCGTATTTTGACCCCGGATCCTCTCCCACCAATACAAAATCCGTTTTCTTACTCACGGACGAAGAAGTTCGCCCACCCAACGATTCGACCTTGGATTTAGCCTCCTCACGGCTTAAAAATTTCAGCGAACCGGTCAAGACAAAAGTTTTCCCCTCCAGCTTGCGGAGAATCGGTTGCACCGGAAGAGGCCGAGAAGGATATTCCACCCCCGATTCTTTGAGCTTCTGGATAACTTTTTGGTTGTCCTTCTGCTGGAAAAATTGAACAATCGAGGAAGCAATTTCATCCCCGATCCCGTTAATCGTCTTGAGCTTTTCCCAAGAGGCCTGGGAGAGTTTTTCCAAGGTAGGGAACTCCCGGGCCAAAAGTTTGGCAATATGCTCTCCAACGTGCAGAATACCTAAGGCATATATAAGCCGTTCCAGGGATGTTTTTTTACTGTTTTGAATGGCAGTTAAAATATTTCCCCCCAACTTCTCGCCCATTCTCTCCAGAGTAAGCAGATCTTCGAGGGTTAGGGCATAAAGGTCCGCATAATCTTTGACCAAGCGTTTTTCAACCAGCTGTTCAATAATTTTCTCCCCCAGGCCCTCGATGTTCAGGGCATCTCGGGAAGCAAAATGGATGATGGTTTCTTTGAGTTTGGCCGGGCAGGCAATGCCGGTGCAACGGACCACGGCCATCTCTTTTTTCCCTTTGGGTTTTTCCACGTCGGAGCCGCAAACCGGACATTGATTGGGAATACGGAATTTTTTTTCTTTGCCTGTCCGCTTTTCGAAAACAACCCGGACCACCTCGGGGATGACGTCTCCAGCCCGCTGGATGACCACCGTATCTCCGATGCGCACATCTTTTTTATCAATCTCATCCTGGTTATGCAGCGTGGCCCGGCTGATTTCGACGCCGCCGACTCGCACGGGGTCCATGATGGCGGTTGGGGTTAGGGCACCCGTTCTACCTACATTGACGATGATGTCGCGAATTTTGGTGGTGACCTGTTTCGGTTTAAACTTGAAAGCCAAAGCCCACCGTGGGCTGCGAGCAATGTTTCCCAAAGTTTCCTGGAGGCGGAGGGAATTCACCTTAATGACCACTCCGTCAATCTCGTAAGGAAGTTTCTCCCGGAGTTCGTCCACCTCCCAAAAATATTCGAGAACTTGTTCGATTTTTCGGGATTGCTTTCGGTGGGGGTTTACTTTGAAACCCCAGTGCAAAAGGGCTTCCAATAGTTCCCATTGGGTCGCAAAAGTTTGACCGGAGAGCTGGCCCACCCCGTAACAGAAAAAATCCAGAGGACGTTTGGAGGTAATCGATGAGTCCAACTGGCGCAAGGAACCAGCTGCTGCGTTACGCGGATTGGCGAAGAGGGATTCTCCACTTTTTTCTCTTTGACGGTTCAATGCCTCAAAAGCTTTGATAGGCAGGTAGACTTCCCCCCTTACCTCCAGCCTGGAGGGTGGAGATTCTCCTTGGCCAGGGATCAAAGTTAGGGGAATGGTCTTGACGGTCTTCAGGTTCTGAGTAACGTTTTCGCCTACGAATCCATCACCCCGGGTAGATCCAGTGGTAAAATGGCCGTTTTCATAAATAAGTTCAACAGCCACGCCATCCATTTTTAATTCGGCGCAGTATTCGATGTCGTGGGAGGTTTCGAGGAAGCGCTTCACCCGGCTGTCGAATTCCTTAACTTCCTCTTCTGCGAAAGCGTTAGCCAGGCTGAGCATAGGCAAAGTGTGCCGGATTTCCTCGAATTTTTCCAAAGGAGGCGCCCCGACTCTTTGGGTGGGGGAGGTTGGGGTGACAAAATCAGGAAATTGTTGCTCCAGGTTTTCCAGCTCACGCATGAGCTGATCATGTTCGGCATCGGAAATGACCGGATTATCGAGTACGTAGTACCGGTAATTGTGGAAGTTGATTTCCTCCCTAAGTTTTTCGATTTTCGCTTGGGCCTGCGCTTTGTTCATGATCGAATACCTTTGCCACAGAGGGCACAGAGGTCTCAGAGAAAAATTAAGAAAAATTATTTTCTAACAAATATTTAATTCTTAAATATTGTTTTTGGCCCTTTGTTATTTTTTGAGCTTAATAACTCTGTGGGCTCTGTACTACTAACGTTCAATTTCTGAAAATTCTGTTAAGATTATTTTCTAAAATTTTTTATCTGGGTTTATCCGTATTCATCCGTGTCCTAAGTTGTTTTTTGTTCTAAAGATTTTGGTTATAGCTCTGTGATCTCTGTGTCCTCTGTGGCCAATGTTTTTTGGTTGCGGCTCTGCCGCGCTGTGTCCTCTGTGGCCAATTTTGCTTTCAGGGCTGCCACCAGACCGAAGCAGCCGGTCAGCATCATGTCCCCGTAAGGTGCGGCCATATAATAATCTAACCCTTCTGCGAGCGCACGCCGGGGGCCAGTAACCGCGACAAGACCAAATCCTTTTTTCCTGGAGAAATTTGGATCAACAAAACACCCGTGCCCACCATCCCGAAATATTTCATGAGTGGTGAGAAGCTTTTGGGGGAAACGATCCAGAATGGACTTGAGCTTTTTGCCGGTCAACATGCCGGTGTGATGCTCGAAAATTCCCCAGATTCTATTGCCCTGGATTAGGGCACCCAGAGTATGCTGATTTCCTAAATTTACGGCAACCAAGCCTTCTTCCTGTTTTTCTGCCGCTCTGGGGTCGCAGAGGATTCCCCAGAGAGCTGCCGCGCAAGTATCCATCACAAAGGCCCCTGGGGCATCCTTCTGAACGGCAGTCATGCGGGTCATGTATTCAGGAGGATTCCGGTAAATCAGGTTTGACAGATAGCCTCCTGAAAGGATAAATTGCTTCCAGTAAAGAAAGCGGAAACGCCGATTGCTCCCTCGGGGTTTAAAACCGTGGTCCTGAACAGCAATAGCATAGGTTGGAGGTAGCTTTACCAGAAAAGGTCTGAGAGCTTTCTTCAGGGAAGCCAGATCCACATCGCCGAGATGAATCGTCTGCGTGTTAGCGGGGGGAGTGTTGGCTAGGCGAATTCCCCGCCTGCGGATTTCCTCCAGGTTATCATGCAATGTTAAAGCGGCAAGTTCCGTGGCGTAAACTTTCAATCCGGATCTGAGATGTTTCTCCACGGCCCAAGCGCACGGTCCGCCGCCCATGGTGTTGCCGGTCAAAAAGATATTTTTTTGAGAAACCGTTGCCTTGAATATTTTTTGAGCAACGATCTGGGTGGGAGAGGGGAGGATCATCTGCAAGCAGTTTTCCATCGGTCTCCCCTCTTCATAAATAAGGATGTCCTGGGTTCCCCCGCCAATATCTATAGCCAAGATTTTATCTGGAAAGGCCATCTCTACCCCTCAATTCCCCATGGATACCTCTCAAGATGGGATCTATAAAAAATTAACATGTTCTTAAGGGAAAAGGCAATAGGCTATAGAGAAAAGGCCCACGGTTTAAGGTTCAAGGCTCAAGGGAAAAAGCCCTGAGCCTATTTCTTACACCAACGTTTGTTCACCTTGACCTTAATTATCAGAGAATATATGATAGCCGTGCAGGAAAACCAAGGTTGCCAGTGCCTTTCATTTTCTTTTGCTCTTTCCTTCCGTTGCTGAAAAATAGCGTAAGGCCAAAGGTGAAAAGGCAATAAGTAATAGGTGATAGGTAAGAGGTGATAGGCAATAGGCGATATGCAAAATCTATGGCCTATTTTTATAAGGAGAATAAATGAGAGCGTTGGAGGGAATAAAAGTTTTAGACTTATCCCGACTCTTTCCCGGCCCTTACTGCTCGATGATTCTGGCAGACTTGGGGGCTGACGTGCTTCGAATCGAGGACCGGCGGTTCGAAGGGGAGGGGCCGGGGATGCCTACGGTTATGCGCAATAAGCGGCACATGACTTTGAATCTGAAACATCCCCAAGGAAAAGAGATTTTTGGTCGCCTGGTAAAGGAAGCAGATGTAGTCCTCGAAGGATTCCGCCCGGGGGTTACAGAGCGACTGGGGATCGACTACGACCGCTTAAAAGTTTTGAACGCCAAGTTAATCTACTGCTCGGTTACAGGGTATGGGCAGGACGGTCCTTACAAGGATATGGTTGGGCATGACGTTAATTACTTGAGTTTCGCCGGGGTGTTGGCCTTGACTGGCGAGCCCGATAGAAAGCCGGTTATTCCGCCGATCCAGGTTGCGGACATGGCCGCCGGGGGGATGTATGCCGCCCTGGGAATCATGGCCGCTCTGTTAGCCCGCCAGAAGACCGGAAAAGGGCAATACATCGACATCTCCATGCTCGACGGTATTATCGCCATGTTACCATTTCCGGTGAGCTTACTTTGGGGACTGGGGGTAACTCCCCGGAGGGGTGACACCCTCCTTAGCGGCCGGTATCCCTGCTACCACGTTTACGAAACCAAAGAAGGAGAATATATCTCCCTTGGAGCCTTGGAGCATCGCTTCTGGGTGATTCTCTGCCAAAAACTGGGGCGGGATGATTACATTCCTCATCAGTATGATGAAGGGGAAAAACGCCAGGAGATTTTCCGCTTTTTGCGCAAGACATTCCAAGAAAAAACCCGCGAAGAATGGATGGATGAGCTGAAAGACCTAGACGTTTGCATCGGGAAGGTCCTTCACCTCGACGAAGCCTTTAACGACCCGCAGGTAATTCAACGCAAAATGGTGGTTCAATTAACCGACCCCCAGAAAGGAAAGATGAAGCTTTTAGCTTCTCCCATCAAATTGTCAGAGACCCCGCCCGATATCCGGCTGGCCCCAGCCCATTTTGGGGAGCATACGGTGGACGTGCTTAAGGAGCTTGGTTATGAAGAGTTAGAAATCGAAGGCTTGAAAAGAGAAGG
>JAURYC010000305.1 GCA_030654105.1 Deltaproteobacteria bacterium | reverse complement strand
AGTCAGAAAAAATCAATACCTAAGACAGGAGTCTACCCAAGAGACTTACGACTCTAAAGGAATCATCTCGATGGAAATCGACAAGAAAAAATGTGTAGGATGCGGGAATTGCTACGTGATCTGTACCATGGGAGCCATCTATTTGGATGAAGACGGAAAGTCCGTGGTCAATCAGGATGAGTGCGTGGAGTGTTCTACTTGCTATCGGGTTTTGCGAAATGAAAGGTATATGCCTTGGTTCGTTCGGGCCGTCCGTAAGGTTCTGTCGACCTTCCGTTTGGGATACCTGGCGGATGTGGATGTGTGCCCCACCGGGGCTTTGACTCCTCCCGAGTTGACGTGGCCCAGGTCCCTCCGGGCAACCTTCAGTGATCCTACCACCATTCACCCGGGAACGGGGATTGGCGGCCGCGGAACGGAAGAAATCAAGAGCAACGATGTAACCGGAAGGATCCGGAAAGGAGAAGCGGGAGTGGTGGTGGAAATGGGTCGGCCCGGAATCGGTGCTTATTTTCGAGACATTGAAAAGGTGACGATGACCCTGGCCCCTCTGCGGCCGTTCTTTGAACCGCAGAATCCTGTCACCCAACTGATGGAGGATCAAAAGACCGGGAAGATGAAAGAGGAGATTCTTGATGAAAAAGTCCTTTCGGCCATCGTCGAAATGAAAATCCCCTTAGAGAGAATCCCGGCCATCCTGCAGGCCATAGAGGAGGTTCAGAAAGAAATCGGTACGGTGATCAGCCTGGGAGTTTCCTCCAGATGCCGCCCGGACGGAACCATTCCTCATGAGGAGTGGGTGAGTGAGGCGGGCTACCGCCTTTCGCCCAACGGAAAAACCAATATCGGATTAGGCCGGCCTTTGTTCCAGGAGGATTAGATCATGACCAATACCCTGCATCGAAGGGGAACCAGGGATAATCTTAAGAATGATTATGTTATCTTTTGCACTCCAGCAAAAGGCGTCAACAGCGAGGGGTCGGCTTCAAAAATCCAAGAGTTCATCCGTATCTGTTTGAAATATAATCCACTCAATATGGGCGATGGACAGCAGGGAAATATTCTCCAAGATGACATAAACCTCGAGAGTTTTATTGCCAACCAAAAGGATGGGGAGGGTGCTGCTGCGGTTTTTACCGACCTGGATACCCTACAGAAAGTTATCGAAGATCTGATCCAGGCCGATCTGAGGATCTCTATCAATATCAGCGGGCTTCTGGATGAAGTTCAAAGGTGCTGCCACAGAGTTGGCCTGGAGAGGCACAGCGTGGAGCACTCCCTGGGGATCTGGGGTGCGAGGGACCGGTTGCCTGAAAGGGAGATTCTGGAAGTGAACACTTTATGCGGCCATGGAATGGTCTCTTTCAACCTCATCCGGAAGATGGTGGAGTATGTGAGAATCCGGAGACTGACCGCCCAAGAGGCTGCGAGAATAATGGCTAAATGCTGCGAATGCGGGGCCTTCAACCCCGTCCGGGCGGAGCAGCTCCTGGAGAAAATGGTAAAAAAGGAGTAAGGGCGACCCGTCGCGCGCTTCACCTGATCGCCACTACAACCGGGTATGCTTCGATATAGGAAGGAAAACATGATCAAGGAGAGCACAGGAAAAATTTCTGATGAGCTTTACGCCCTGGGGAGCCCGGCTCTCCCTGCCTATCTTCTCATGGGAAAATGCCCGGTTCTCTTCGATGCGGGAATGACCTTCATGGGCCCCCTTTATCTGAGGGAACTGAAAAAATATTTGGGGGACGCCAACCGGCTGGCCTATAATTTTCTCACCCATTCCCATTATGACCATAGCGGAGCCGCGCCTTTTCTGAAAAAAAACATTCCCGGTCTGAAGGTCGCGGCCAGCAATTTAGCGGGGGAAATATTCAGGCGGCCTAATGCCGTCCAATTGATCCAGAGTTTGAGCAAAGACATGGAGGAAGCCTACAGGCCCCAGATCGGCGATGCCGATGTGACCTTCCGTGGACTGGAATTGGACCGGACCCTTGAAGACGGGGATGAAATTGATTTGAAGAACGGGACCCAGATTCAAGTCATTGCTACCCCTGGACACACCCGCGATGCGGTGTCTTATTACATCCCCCTGCTGAAAGCCCTGGTGGGGGGAGAGGCGGTGGGCAGTTTCGATCGCAACTTTGATGTACGCCCCGTATTCCTATCCAGCTATGGTGATTACCTGTCTTCCCTTGAGAAACTGAAGAAAATAGAAATCAACCTCTTGATGATGGGACACTTTTACGTCCTAACCGAAGGTGCCCAGGAAATGGTTACCAAAGCGATCGAGGCCACCAAAGTATTCGGAAGAAGAATCGAAGAGGAGTTGTATTTTCTGGGAGGAGACCAGGAGGCAGTGGTCAAAAAAATCTTCCAGGAAGACTATGTGGAGAAAAAATTGATCGAACAAGAAGAGAGACCCTTCCTCATCAACCTGAAGGCTCAGGTGAAAGCCGTGGCCGAAAGAAAGTAAGTTGTAGGTACAGCCAACTCCATCAAATTCCACCTGCCAGCCCATAAGATTATGACTCTTCTCTAACCCTTGGCCCCTCGAATCCTTGCACCCTATTTTGGCCAGCCACGCGATCTCTTGTCTGGTCCCGGGAGTGATTTAAAATGTAAAAAATTTGGGGTGGCAGGAAGAAGCTCCTACTTGACTTTTGTAGGTTGTGGAATAAGATAGAGCTATCATTACAGGCATTTCCCCCAACCGGGTTAATAGTGTCCCTTCATAAAGGGCAGCGGTTTTAGAAAGAAGGGAGGAAGGATTATGCAGGAGATTCTCAAAAGTAGTCTTGGCCTTCTCGATTCTATCCCAGCGACATTCCTGCTCACCGATGTTCATTCCCAAATTCTATACGTCAACCAGAAGGCGGAGTCCTTTTTTGGATATGCCCCCGACAAAATGGAAGGGCAGCGAATCAGGATTCTTTTTCTGGAGGAAGACTGGATCTATTTTCTCCCGAATATCATTTTTCTCACTCGCTACAAAAACGGTTTTGACGGAGAGGCTCTTTTAAGGCAGAAAGACGGGAAGAAAATCTTTGTTCATCTGTTTACTTCCGCCTTCAAAGAGAAGGGAGAGGTCTTCTTGTCTTTTGTCTTTCAGGAGATCCAGCGGCTGAAGAATATGGAGCGGGAGAGATTGGAAGCGGAACGTTGGGCGAGTTTGGGCCGAATGGTGGAAGAGATTGCCCACCAGTTTCGCAACCCCATTGCTTCGATTGGAGGATATTCCAAAAGGCTTTTGAAGGAGGTTCCGTTTTCCCCTCAGAGCCGGTCTTACATCAGCCAGATTCTGCAAGAGACCGGAAGATTAGAAGCGATTCTGCAAAGGGTTGAGGAATATGTACAGATTCCCCGGTCGGTCTCTAAGAGGGAAAATATCCAGGAGGTAGTAGGGACCGTTCTGCGGAATTTTTCCCAAGAAGCAATGGAGAAAGGGGTTGCTTTAAGGTGCCAAACCGAAGGGTTGACGGGAGACGGACAACTTTTCGCCGACCGGGGTTTGATGGCCCGAGCCCTTGCCCATATTTTACAAAATAGCCTGGAAGCGATCACGCTTAACCCGAAAAGGAAGGGAGAAGAAGTGGTGGAAGTAGCCCTGGCGGACAACGGCGAGAGGGTGGAGGTTGCGGTTTCTGACCGGGGGCCGGGGATTTCCCAGAAAAATTTGGGCCTGATCTTCGACCCTTTTTTTTCTACCCGACCGGATCGAGTGGGATTAGGGTTGACTTTTGTTCGGAGGGCGGTGGAGGAGCAAGGAGGAAAAATCCAGGTAGAAAGCCGGTTGGGGAAAGGGACTAAGATGATCCTCCATTTTCCGAAAGATCGGCGGCGAAAAATCCGGCGCGAATGGCTTGACCCGGAAGTCATGGGCAAAGAAGATTACTGAAGTATGAACCCCTACGTGTTTTCCTTCTGGGCTTGATACTGGGTCTCGGCCTCCGAGCGGCGGAGGTAAACGGGCGTGAAGGAAAAAAGATTTAGGGTGCGGCCATTTGTGAATTGGGGGAGGCTGAGGCGAGCGACATGAACGGCCCGGGGCAGGGAAAACTCTGGGTAAGCAAAGAGGACTTGGGGGCCAAGCTTTTTCCGGAAGGTTTCTCCGTAAACTTCTATACCGTTTCCCAGAAAGATTACTTTCTCGGTGATTCGGGAGCAAAGGTCTTCTGGGGCGATGACCCAATCTTCACTGATTTTTTCCAATCGACCCCCTCCATCCCCGCGAAATAAAGCCGCGTACACCTCTTTCTTCCGGGCATCCAGAACCGGACAGACCAGCGAAGGAGCGTAACAAAGGTTTTGGGCGAGAGCGTCCAGAGTGGGTACGCCAACTACCGGTACCTGCAAAGCGTAAGCCAGGCCTTTGACGGTGGAAACTCCAATACGCAAACCAGTGAAGGATCCGGGCCCCAGCGCCAAAGCAATTCCTCCAATATCGTCAATGGACAAAGAGGCTTCGTGCAGCAGGTTGTCTATGGCCGGCATCAACTTTTCGGAATGAGTACCTGGAAGGTTCAAGGTATGCTCGCCCAGACATTTCACTTCCGGGCAAATTTTTTTTTCGCCCAGCGGAGCTTCCACCAAGGCTACGCTGCCGGTCGGGGTTGAAGTTTCCACGGCCAGGATGAGCATCTTTTACTGGGTCCCTATGATGCGGCTAAGGTCGTTATAGAAAACGAGGAGCATGATCAGGATGATGAGGAAGATTCCGACCTGCTGGGCCCTCTCGCGGAGTTTCAAGCTAACTGGTTTGCCAATGATGCCTTCGATGAGAAAGATGAGCAGGTGCCATCCGTCCAGGACGGGGATGGGTAAAACATTGAGGATGACCAGGTTAATACTGATCACAGCCATGAAAATAATCAAGCTGAGGGGACCGGCTTTGGCCTGCTGGCCGGCCAGTTGAGCAATGAGGATCGGGCCGCCGATGGTCTTGACAGATATTTTCCCCTCGATGATCTTGATGATGCTGACAACGGTCAATTCCGTGATCCGCCAGGATTGGATAACGGCTTTATAGACAGCCGTGAAGGGGTCGAAACGTTCCGTGAAAAAATTGCCGGAAGGAGAAATGCCAATCAAACCAACCTGCACTTCATCCCCGAAGATGTTTTTCTGGGTCGAAACCTGCGGTGTAACCGATAGCTGAAAGATTTTTTTATCCCTTTCCACCTTCAGGAGTAGCGGGCGATCGCTGCTTTCATGGATAATCTGGGCCAGGTCTTCCCAGCGCTTGAGGGGCGATCCGTTGGCTTCCAGGATGCGGTCGCCTTTCAAGATGCCGGCTTTAAAAGCTGGATAATCCGGTTTTTCTTCCCCCACTTCCGGAAGCAGAGCAGGCATGCCCACCTTGTTGACGATGGCGAAAGCTACGACAGCGAAAAGAAAGTTGAAAAAAGGTCCGGCGAAGACAA
>JAURYC010000304.1 GCA_030654105.1 Deltaproteobacteria bacterium | reverse complement strand
GAATAAGGCAAACTTTTCCCCGGTAATGGTATAGAGAGTCCGCTTCGAGGTCCACGCCGATGATTTTTTCTTCGGCGAGAAGCTTTGCCGCCCGCTCCAAGCTGGACAGCGTTTCGATCAATTGGTAGGAAAATTTATTGTCGCTCATTCCCGTCCTTCGAACTAATTATTTTTAAAAGTTTACTCACCTTTTTTAGCATACCATACGATATTCGATGACCAGCCTTTCCTGGAAGTGGCGATTGCCGTAAAAGCAGCGATTCTTGAGTGATTTACTCCTGTCTCCGGCCTTGACCGAATTTGTATAAATTGGAAAGAGTTTTTATCGTTGCGTCCAGGGTTGAATACACGGGGAATCCCTTATCCATAAACGCTTTTTTGATCATGAGGTTGTAATTTTCGTGTTCATCTGGGCGAGAGTGGCCAGATCATGAGGGGATGCTCCGATGATCGCCACCGAGTTGGAGTTGAAGATATAATCAAACAACCTGGCATCTTTTTCCATAGTTCTTCCTCCATTCGTCTTCAGCCAGCTTCTTTTCTTGCCTACGGTGACCCAACCATAGAATAAAAATTCTTGACAAGCAAGCCGGTGGGGAGGCTCTGATGCTCGATCAAATATCTTTGAGAGGGTTTTTACCAAATGGGCGGAGGAAGGGGAAAAAGTAATTGAAAAGCCCAACGAGCTTATTACATCCGAGCTCTCTTAAGATTCGTTACCTCCTCCCAAGGCGGCTATGACTACTCAGGTAAATAGGCAATTCCTGAGGCTCGGCTTCCATCCACAAGATAGATAGCATTAAGGTCTGCATTAAAATTTGACCCCAATTCCTGACCAAGTGAACAGTGGAGACCTGACCCTCTATGACGTAGGTTCTATTTCATTTTACTGGGGCATCGTTTTTTCGGAGGATGCGATACTAAAGAGAGCTGGGTATATCACAAGTTGTTTTAGAGCCTATGTCCCATCTACCTCGACTCTCTGGATCAAAGAGTATCGCCGAAACAGGCTCCAGTTGATTTCCTCCAGTTCCATCGGATTGGACGTGAAGGTTTTTACGACTTTACTGGGCCGGCCTTTGGCTCCCCGCAGGGCGTCGTCCCTTAGAGGAAGTTTTGCCGGGGCCTCGTGCTTGAATTCCACCGGCTCCATCATCTGCCCGAGTACGCCATCGCCCAGGATGATAACCGGGATCCGATATTTGTCGGCCAGATCGAAAGCCCTGTGGGTGAGGTCGGCAAGTTCCTGGACGGAGGAGGGAGCAAGTACGATCGTACGATAGTCTCCATGGCCGCCCCCCCGCGTGGCCTGAAAATAATCTGACTGCGCCGCGGCAATGCTTCCCAGACCAGGCCCGCCCCTGGACATGTTGACAATGACAGCCGGAAGCTCGCAAGCAGCCAAAAAAGAAATACCTTCCTGTTTGAGGCTGATCCCGGGGCTGGAAGAAGAGGTCATCGCCCGGACGCCGACGATGCTGGCCCCATATACCATGTTTATGGCCGCAATCTCGCTCTCTGCTTGGACGAAGGCACAGTCTCTCTTCCTGGCCAGGTGCGCGGCCATATACTCGATCAACTCATTTTGCGGAGTAATGGGGTAACCAAAATAGCACTGGCACCCTGCCCTTATGGCTGCCTCTCCAATGGCCCTGTTGCCATCCATGAGGATTTTAGCCACGGTATACCTCTATGGCCGCTTCCGGGCATACGGTCGCGCAAACGGCGCAACCTGTGCAGTCATCGCTATTTTTGAAGACAGCGGTCAAATAGCCGTTGCTGTTCAATGCGGACGATAGTGAAATTATCTTTTGGGGACAAAAGAAATACAAATTTCACAACCTTTGCAGAATTCGTGGGAAATACTTATTTTTCCTTTCATCTCAGCCAACCGAACCTACCATGAATTTTTATAAACATGATCCTTCCTCACAAGGCTGCTATCTCTTTGGATGTTACCCGAAAAGGATTTTTGGTTTTTCCTATGAATCAATAAAGTCTCATTATCTCCTTATGTGATATTAGAAAAGGAATTTCCGGCTGTCAAGGATAACCTTAACAACTCCCGGTAGTGGGTCAATTCGAAATTTCTTAGATATTGACATGCTTGAGCGGTTATGCTAACGTTAAAGCATGGATACTAAGAGAAGACCCTCAGACGTTAATACAATGGCTTTCCAGATTGTAAAGGAAGCTATAAAAGAAAAACCCCAAAAAGTATTGCAAACGTTTGCAAAAGAAAAGAATCCTGCGGCCGTTGCACTTGGAAGGCTTGGAGGGTTAAAAGGAGGGCCAGCAAGAGCGAAAATTCTTTCTGCTAAAAAACGTAAGGAAATAGCTCGGAAGGCAGCTAAGGCAAGATGGAAAAGTTAATTACTGTATTAATATTTCCTCGAATTTCTTTAATAATTGAAAGTGTTCGTCTGTCTGTAATGGAGCAGAAGAGTAATATCTATTTTCCCCAAAAGGAACACCAAGAGCCCTTTCAATCATGAAGGGTACTGGATTAATTGGTAACCTTTGATCTGCCCAAAAAAATATCCCACCCAACTCAAAAGAGGTTTTTTCAAATCCAAGAATCGTTCGGGATAAGTAATCAGAAATTTCTTTAACCCTTGGATTAATTAGTTCTAATGATTTGTCTGTGGAAATAAAGATTTGACTTAAATAATTTATTTTTTTAATTACTTTACGATAATCTGACATGTTGAGTTCTTCACTTAATCTTGTAAGAATTTCCCTCAAAAAATCATCTGTTTCTTTTGTAGAAGAACGGGTATCTGCTACCAAACCATCCCTAAAAATAGTAAGGTTTACCGCAAGGGGCAATGCACCTTCTTTAGTTTTAAATTCTCCCTGCTCAAATTTTAGCCCTCCTCCTTCATCTATTTTTTCTTTGGGAGAGGGAAATATCTTAAATTTATATGAATCAATGAGTAGAGGAATGATGATAGGATAAATATTTATTCCCCTTGGGTTCAAGTCGATTAATGGACCCAACCAAATTGACCGCGCCAAGTTGACCGATTTTAATTCCATACTGTTCCTCCATTGTGCTTCCAGATTCTATTCCTTGCTTTTGATATGAAAAAATAAGCGCTTCTGGTAATTTTGGAGGTTCCCCGAAAGCATACCAAAGTTGTGACACCATAGGCGGATTGATTTTATCGCGAATACTTTCCGCTAATCTTTCTTCTTTAGCGATAGTAGGTTTTGAAAAGTTGTCTTTTTCAAAGCTTGCAGCTCGAAGGGATTCTGGAGATAAATTGCTTTCCCAGTCTAATAGTTTACTAAAAGGAACAAATACGACCATTAATGCAATGTCAAATGCAGATGCCAATCTTTTTAGTGTCTTCAAGGTAAACTTCGCATAATTTGGATCTTCAAGAGCAGAAATTCTTTCCTGATGCATTCCTGCCTTGTTCCCGAGTTTTTCTTGTGACCATTCTCTTTCTTCACGCAATGCCTTAATTTGAAATGGCAATCCCGTATCAATATGTTCAGAAACAAATGCGTCGCGATATTCTTTATTTTTCAATAATTCTATTAACTTATCTCTTCGCTTAATATTCATCGGTATACCTCTTGTCTTCAATCAACGTTATTCTTTCTTCGGCAATTTCTAATACTGATCGGGGTTCGTATTTACCATGATTCTTCTCAATAGCCCCAATTAGGATAGTAAAATCTTTCTGCTGCGGACCAAAACATCCTATCAACCTATATTCGTTGCCGAAACATTTAATACGAATTTCATGTAACTTTCCATGCCCTTGAAACTTGTCAAAATATGGTCGTTTCCATTCCTTTTCTATTTCAAGATGTCTAATAATTTTGTCAGCCTTCGCCCTAACTTTTGGTCCTTGGGCGTTCAACCAATCATGAATCTCGTTATCGCCCCGCGGCGTTATGAATATTTTTATCGTCCAATATGCCATAATATTATAATAAAAAAATTATATTTGCAAGAAAAAAATGATTGACTTTATTATAATATTTTTATTATAATACATTCATTATATTGTAATTAAAAGATAATTTAAACAAAAAGGCCCCGAAAAAAAGCTGCAAAAAGCGATTTCGGGGCCTAATAGCTATGCGGAGGGTTGCCCGAGACTGGCTCATGGGGACCGATTTATAATCGGCTGTAGGTGATGATCCCACCTAACGAGGGTTCGAATCCCTCACCCTCCGCCCCTTCGCTCCTGCTATCGGCCTTTACTGGCGAAAGCTTGAGCGCATTAGCATTTTTAAATTAAGGGGGAAAAAAAATTTTGTCAAGCATTTTTTTCTTGACAATGCTTGAACGCTCAAGTATAATCATGTCATGAATACTTTAAAACCAGAAAAACAAAAACAGGTTTTGGCCGCTCTGGTAGAGGGAAATTCAATCAGGGCAACGTGCAGAATGACAGGAACAGCAAAGGGAACAGTCCTTAAATTGCTGGCCCAAATTGGCAGGGCTTGAGCCGAATATCAAGACAAGGCGCTCCGTAACCTTTCTTGCAAGCGCTTGCAGTGCGATGAAATTTGGGCTTTCTGCTACGCCAAAGAAAAGAATGTCCCCAAAGGGAAAAAAGGCACCTTTGGCTTTGGAGATACCTGGACATTCACTGCCCTTTGTGCCGATTCTAAGTTAGTTCCTTCTTGGAGAATCGGAAGGCGTGATCTTCATAATGCTACCCTCTTTATGAATGATTTAGCCGGCAGGTTAAAAAATAAAGTTCAATTGACTACGGATGGGCATAAAATGTATTTAGACGCTGTAGAGAATACCTTTGGAAGTGAAGTTGATTTTAGTCAATTAATAAAAATATATGGGAGTAGTCCAGAAAGTGAGGTTCGTTACAGTCCAGCCGAATGCATAGGAATAGAAAAAAATAATATCCAGGGAAATCCCGATCCCGAACATGTTTCGACAAGCTATGTAGAAAGGCAGAATTTAACGATGCGGATGAATATGCGGAGATTTACTCGTCTGACAAATGCTTTCTCAAAGAAGATTGAAAACCTGGGTCATGCGGTGGCCCTTCATTTTATGCATTATAATTTTTGCCGGGTTCATCAGACTTTAAGGGTTACTCCCGCTATGGAAGCAGGGGTCACGGATCATGTTTGGGGGATTGAAGAGGTTTTAAATTTATTAAATTCAAACTGACCCACTACCCAACTCCCTGCGATTCAGACAGTAGCCAAACTTCTTCTGGAGAGCCCGTCAGAGTAGTTCGTCAGTTTATCTTTAAAGACATTTTTATTTAGGGTAGGTGATTTTTTTCTTGACTTGTATAATTCTGTATGCAATATAATATAATTAGATGCAGAAGAAAGAGCTTCACAACCTCAGTCGACTCCGTCAGGCCTTGCGGCGTTTACTCCAAGGCCTGGAGCATTCCCTGGAAGTGGCCTTCGGGCGATCCCCGTTGGTCAAGGGCAATGTCTACGAAATGGCCCGCAAATGTGGCAAGCCCAACTGTGTCTGCACCCGGGGAGAGTTACATCGCAGTATGGTCCTCAGTTGGAGTGAGGGGGGCAAGACCCGCCTGTTCTCCATTCCGCCGGGGCGGCTGGGGGGGCTTCAGGAGAAGAGCGAGGAGTATCTGCGGTTTCGCCGGGGGCGGGCCCGGGTCACGGAGATTTGTCGGGAGATCTTAGCTGTGCTGGATCAGATGGAGAGTCTTCGCCGCGAGGAGCCCTGAGCTGAAGGAATCTGCCGAGTCCGGTTCGATGCCGATGTATTTTGAGCGCAACGATGCGTTGGTGATCGAGGCGTTTCGGCGGGGGGAGTTCGATTATTTGGAGGGGGTCGGAGAAGTCTCCGAGGTGGATTTTTTCCGGGCCATTACGGAGAGAAATATTTTGCGGAAGTTGGCCGATACGTACCCTTCGCCGTGTCAGAAGCACGATGTTCCTTTGTGGGTGTACATTGCCAGCGACCTCTCCATGCGGTTTCATGCCGTCCATCCTTTTCATGCTTTTCCCTATGTGGTGCGCTCCGGAGGCCTGGTCCAAGCCTTTGGCCCGCAGATGGGGCATAAGGCTGTCCATCCGGAGACCGGGGATATCTCTTTGCGTTGTCAAGGGTTTAATGACAAGAACGAGTATGATCGGCAGACCCCTTGCGATCAGGACTATTTACGCAAGATGGCCCTGCGGACCGATGCCCAGGGGCTGCAGACTTGGTTCAATCGGGATGTGGTTGGGATCTTCAAGCAACATCATGCTTTCGATCCCGAGGGGATTTTTATCGGGGATGCCACCTATCTCTTTTTGCCGAACAACCCGCGCTATGAAGGCTCGTCGCGGATGCTGTTTGATGAGCACAATCACCCGGTGGATGGATCAAAGCTTACGCCCCAGCAGCGAGCCCGGTGTACCTGGCGGCGTTGCTACAAGCTGGTCAGTCTCCTGCATACCAATCGGGCAGCGGAGTTTTTTCTTTATGCGGGATTGGTGCTGACCGCAGGCCAGGATCACGAGGGTCCTCTTCTTTACCGTCTGGTGGAAGAGTTTGTGCAGAATCATGGCCGGGGGTTGATGAAGCGGCTGATTTTGGATCGAGGGTTTCTGGATGGCGCCCAGATAGGCCGCTGCAAACAGGAGTTTGGCATCGACATCCTAATTCCGGTGCGTCACAATATGGAGATCTATCAGGACGTGGTGGGCCTAGCCCAAGCCGGGCAGTTATCCTTCCAACCCTGGGCGCCCGCTCCTCCCGGCCCCCAACCCATTCCCCTCCATCGACCCGAACGGATCAAAAAGCGGGAGGAGGCCCGACAAAAAACCTTGGCCCGACAGAAAGCCCAAGCCCCGACCCTAGATCCCAAAGCGCTCTCCACCCGGCGGGTTCGATCGGAGGTGGCCGCGGTCAACGGGCTGGAGACCTTTTCCACCTGTCCCATTCCCCTCAACGCCCTGGTCAACCGAGAGGTTTACGCCGATGGGCATGTGGATTATTGGGTGTTGCTGGATACGGCGCCAATCCGGCAACCGGCCGGCACCCGCCAAGAATATGGCCTGCGGGAGACGATCGAAGAACGGCATCGGCAACTGAAGTGTTTTAGCGACCTAGAAGCTTTCACCTCCCGCGCCTTCAACGTGATCGCCAACCAGGTTGTCTTCGTCTTGCTGACCTATAGCTTGTTGCAATGGTATTTGCTGCGGATCAGCCGCAAAGCCCTCAACCCCAAAACGCGTACCCGCACCCTGGAACTTTTGCGCCCCACCCTGACCGTCATTGTCATCTATTACCAAAATTATATGGCCTTTCTCACGCCGCTGCAACACCAAGAACTCGTCCTCACTCTCAGCGAGCCAGCCCGCAAAAAGATCCTCACCAAAACCCGCCGCCTGCGCCGCAGCCTAGCCCATCAGCTCGATCATGCCCGACCCCCGTAATCTTTGCCCCACAACCTTTTCCCTAAATGTAAAAACTTTCCACCGACTCCCAGTCGAAGACCACACACCCTTGTCCACCAAACCCGCCCGCAAATAGAAACCCCTGAGGAAGATCTTTTCCCCCTTCCCAAGATATTCCAAAAAATGAAAGAACCTGCCTCCAGCCCCTCCTCCCCCTACTAACCTCCCTCTACTGTCTGAATTGCAGACCCAACTCCCTCCTCCCTTGACTAAAAAAGGGCCATGTGTTATGGGGTCTCATCCGAACGAAATAAATTGAGAAAGGGAGGTACCAGGATGATTTCGGTTATTGCCAAGATACCCATTAAAGAGGGAAAAGTTGAAGAAGCCATTCAGGCCTTTAAGGAACTCATGGTTCAGGTCGCTGAAGAAGAAGGCACTTTAATGTACACCCTGAACAGGGATCAATCCAATCCCAACACCCTTGTTATCATGGAGCGTTACAAAGACAAGGCAGCCTTGGATGCGCACTCTTCTACGCCCCATTTCAAAGCATTTTTTGCCAAAAGTCGAGAGTTTATAGGTGGAAAGCCCGAGATAACCATGCTGGAGGAAATACACTCGATCTAATCTATCATTTCCTCCTTCCATCGTGCTGAATGGCCGGGAGAAGCCTCTACCTGGGGCTGGACCCAGGTAATCGATTGCAATTCTAAGCGGGAAAACAGCCCCTTTTTCTTGACATAAATTTGGAAAATCATATAGTTACCTTGGTCCGACCCCAGCCAACTCCACCAACTTGATTTCCTCTTCCGTCAGGCCGTACAGATCATAGACCAGCCGGTCAATCTCCCGCTCCCACGCCGCCGTGTCCGCCTTGGGATCGCGCTTCTTGGCGGAGAGGATTTGGTCGATGAGATTGATGAACGGTTTCTGCGCATCCTTGTCAATGCACTTGACCGGGATCTCGGAAAGCGGGACTTGAAACAATTCGAGCATTTCCCCCTTACGCTTGCCGCGATGATACAACCATCTGTAATAAAGTCGACTGTTAAGGAGTGCGAGAATGTATAGATAAATCTTGATGTATCAGTTCCTCGAAATCGAGCGCAGCGAATATTTGCATCTGGGAAAAGACGACTTCGATTCTTTCCGAAGAGAAGCACAGCACCATTTGTAGGAACTTCTCGC
This sequence comes from Deltaproteobacteria bacterium, assembly GCA_030654105.1. Classification (NCBI taxonomy): domain Bacteria; kingdom Pseudomonadati; phylum Myxococcota; class Myxococcia; species Deltaproteobacteria bacterium. Next base: position 879 of record JAURYC010000304.1, on the reverse strand, counting down.
CCTCTGTATTCCACAACAAGACCCAGGGATTTTCGTTTAGGAGAATTAAGAGGCCGTGATACGGCTGCGAACAACTCGGAAGCTGCTCGGAAGTCAACCTCTTCCGAGCTGATTTCCGTGCACGGTTGCTCATCAAAGAAGGTATTGCGAGATAGGAGGCGAATTTCAGCAATCATTTCAGGGCCCGCCCGCCGATTTGTTGATCCCAAACGAATGTAAACACCCGACTCTGGACCTTCCGATCGGAGATAATAAGACCCGATTGCATGTGGTATGGTAACTACAATGAGTTCCCGATCACGCCAGGAATGGATCTGTATGTCGGGGATAAGAAGGGGTTGAATACCGTCTGCAAATGCATTGGCAAGGCGTTCTTCTTCTGCCAGGGGGTTGGTCATACCAACGACCTCTTTCGTTCGGTCACGAACGCCGATAACGATGGAACCACCCGCAGTATTTGCAAAGGCAACGGCAGTCTGAACAATGTGTTGCAGGGATTTACAATTTTCCTTAAATTCGAGCGTCTTGCCTTCATCCCTGGCCAGATAAGATTGAATCATCCACCTCTCCTAATCTGATCACCCCTTCTCGGCCACAATATACCTGGAGGTCACACTCTTTACAAACCTTTCGTTCGGGCACTTTTTTTATATCATAGTTTTTGTTGAGAATCTGTTCAACCACCTGGTCGAAATGAAAACCGGCTTCGTCCACCATATCAGAGTGATAAGGAAATTCCATTAAGGCATCTTCTCGCCTCGGTTCCCCGGTCCAATGGAGGAGAGTTTGAGGGACGTTGATTCTTAGCGTGCATAACCTATTCTGCAAGCGATTCATCCCTTCTTGTTAAGGCCCGATTGAGGCTAAAGGTAATCCTCT
>JAURYC010000303.1 GCA_030654105.1 Deltaproteobacteria bacterium | reverse complement strand
CGATATACTCATTCGCTGCGTCACTTTTTACCGCACAATGTTGGTCCTTATTTTCAATACACTTGTAACAGGCGATGCAGCCCCGGAGTTCCTTTTCCGACAGTTGCACCAATTCGGTTTCCATACCTTGTTTTGCGAGTTCGTTGAAAACATGTTGGATAAGGATAGATGTATTGCCGTCCTTTCGAGGGCTCCCGTTAAACGCAACAACCTTCATTTTATTCTCCTCCTTTCTGATCTCTTTGCTAAATTCCCATCAACCCCGCCCTTAATGAATAATATTATTTGCGCAAATATCTCCCTCAACAAACCGCCTTTTCAATCCTCTATCCTGAAGAGCAGCGAGGGGATAGGCTTTATGAAGGAGGCAGGCAGTTATTTCCTCAGGTAGGGCTCGGCTGAAGGCAAACCAGGGTTGAATTCCCCACCGCACTTGACCTCATTTACTTAGTTACTTATGCCTGATCCCTTTCCTTATTTCTTGAAAATTGCCTTCGGGATCATGGCATGAATTCCTTTATTGCCGTCGACGATTTGGGTGACCCGTAAATCAACCGCCAGACTGCATAGGGCATAGGAGTCATCCAAGGTTAATCCTTTTGTTTTGGATATGAATTGAATTGCATCCCGCAAGGCAATCTTGACGGCCTCATCCAGGTCCTCATGGAACCCCATGGTGATCCAATGGTTGGGCGTCTCCGCCATGGGTCTCTCAATTTTCATATCTTTGCGCACGAAAAATTGCAGTACGGCTTCCATCATAGCGGTCTCAATGGCGGTAACATTTACCTCCCCATCTCCTTGAACGGCATGAGCATCCCCGGCAGAAAAAAGAGCGCCGGGCACAACGACCGGTAGAAAAAGAGTCGTTCCCGGGACGAGTTCTTTATTGTCCATGTTCCCACCGAAATAATCCGGAATGGAGGAAGGCCTTTTTTCTCCCGCTCGGGGTGCGACCCCCATCACCCCGAAGAAAGGTTTCAGGGGGATGACCACTCCGGGAGCGAAAGTGGTCTCCATTTTTTCCAAGTCCAATTTCAATGTCTTGATTTGTCCGTCTGGAAAATCTTCCGGGAGCCCGCCCCTATCAAATCTCCCCGGCCAGTGATAATTCACCCCGCAGTCGGCAAGCACCAATTTTTGGATACGTACTTCCAGTGCGTCTCCCGGCTCGGCCCCTTTAACGAAAATCGGGCCGGTTAGGGTATGTGGCCCAATATGACGATCAGTATAGGCCTGGCGGGTGGCAATTAATTCTTCAAGGGTCATCCCGCAACGAAGTTGGCCATCCATCAGCATCAACGAGCTCATAACCACGGTGTCCCCAGATTCGATGGCGAGAACGGGGGGGAGGGTCGCGTCAAAAAAGCCTGTGTGCACGGTTTGCGGGGATGCCATCAGTTTGTGGGTCTTTCTGCCTTGGTCCATTGCCGTTCCTCCCCATTGATTGAACAAAGCCTTAATCTATTAAAATCCTATGTTACGAAATGGTTTCAGAAAATGCCCTTTTTTCCAAAATTTTTTCTAACAATCATGGTTAGAAAGTTTTAAAAAGCCTTCTCAAACAGGGAACGGAAATCTTCAACCGTTGTGTATCGAGGATTCCAACGATTATAATCGGATTCAAATGCAAGGCGTGCCATCTCTGGTAGCCTATCTGCCGTAACACCAATTTCTCTCAACTTCATCGGTATATCCCAATCTCTATTCATTTGTTTAATCGCTTCAATGGCCTTTCTTCCTGCTTCTAAACCTGTTAGACCTTGGATCTTTTCTCCCATCGCTAAGGCTACTCTGGCAAATTTTTCTGGGTTAGCCACCAGATTAAATTCTGCCACATAGGGAAGGCAGACTGCGTTCGAGAGGCCGTGAGGTACATGGAAAAAGGCACCAACAAGTCTTGCCATACAATGGATATTTCCAAGGCCAGTATTGCTGAAACCCATGCCAGCAAGCGTAGCCGCACAGAGCATATGAAATCCCGCTTCAAGATGGCTTCTGTTTGACACAAAGGATCTAACGTTTTGAGCTATTAATTCGATGGCATGCAGATTCACCGCATCAGTGATTGGATTGGCATTTAAGGAGACATAGGATTCGAGGGCATGAACGAAGGCATCCATCGCAGCATGGGCGGCAGCCTTCTCTGGCAATGACGTAAGGGCCACTGGATCTAAGATGGCAATTTGGGCACGATTCAATGCGGCACTTCTTATTGGCATTTTGGTAGCTCGTTCGGTATCGGTAATTACGCAAACATACGAAACCTCTGAGCCAGTACCTGCCGTTGTCGGTATGGCAATGAGTGGCAAGGGGGGATTTTTGAACTTGTCATTGCCCTCGTAATCTTGAATCCGTCCTCCATTGGTGGCGAGGATACCCGCAGCTTTCGCTGCATCCATGGTGCTTCCGCCGCCAAGGGCTAATAAAATAGAAGGTCGCGTGGTTCGACAAATCTCATAGGCCTTCTCTACGGTTTTGGTACTCGGATCGGGCTCGATTTCGGTGAAGACGTCGAAGGTTACATGATTATCTTTGAGGATGTTTTCTACGAATTGATAAATTTCGCCAGAAACCACACCCGGATCACACATCAAAAACAAGTGTTTCACCTTCTGTTCAGCGATAATCTCTTTTAGCTTTTTATGGGCATTGATACCCATATAGATCTTTGTTGGACATAGGTAGGTCAAAACGTTCATCATGTTCATCGGTTTCCTCCATTACATTTCTTTAAAAAAACTCAGCATACCCAAAGTACAAAATGCGCATACATCCCCCGCATTGCCAATGCTCCAGGGGCAAAGTTTGGCAGCTTCACGATACCATAAACCATGCTAAAACTCATGCTTAGTACCCCATAAATGGCCCCTAATAAGATTCCGCTTATAAGTGCCCGAATTACAAGCTCTAAAACCATTCGTATTCCTTTTTAACCCCCTTTTTACGTAACCATTTGGCTGAATTCCAAACCGTATAAGGGGGAATGACTGAGGGCGCATTCTTGGCAAAGTACCTATCCAAAATTTTATTTCTTTATAAACCTCCAAGGGTTGCCAAGCCTCTAAAGAGGCATATCCGCTGGTAACCCGAGGCTCTTTTGATCTCGAGGTCAACGGGAAAGTTGCTTCATGATATATAAAAAGTTTTACGAAATCAAGAAAATTTATAGATAGGCTCGGGATCTGGAACCCTTCCCTTTTCGTTCATCTCCGTAATCTCAACAATGCCTCTGGCCAGGGTTTCTTCCAATCGGTTTTCCCGCATCTGGTGGCATAAATGGAAAAAGGGTCCTATATTAAATTCCGGGACGAAAAAAATCCCCGCATAAATTTCTTTGTAAACGGATTTCAATGCTGTGCGTTATTATGAATAGGAGATAATATTATTCCTGGATAGTGAAGGTAAGCGTGGAGTTAACCCTGAATTCGAAAGATACGCTGAGCCGATTTTTGGCTGATGTTGAACGACGGGCGTTCAAGATGGCCAAATTCGCTTCCCGCAACACCGATGAAGCTCTGGATCTGGTGCAGGAGACCATGTTTGAATTTGTGCGACGTTACTCGGCTCGCCCGGAAGGAGAATGGAAAGTCCTTTTTTATCGTATCCTGCAGAGCCGTATGACTGACTGGCACCGCCGAACTACCGTACGCAAGCGATTTCTGGCCTGGCTGGGTCGAGGGGATGGGGAAGAAGACCAGGAGGATCCCCTTCAGAACTTTGCGGACCCGGCAAGCCCAAACCCTTACGATCAGGCTGTACGCCGGGAGGATAGGAAGGCTTTAGAGAAGGCGGTTCGGACGCTGCTAAACTGCAAGGAAAAATACGGCTACCCGTTATAAATCTTCAAAGAATCAGAAATTTCATTTTCCTATGTTAACGTCTTACCAAAAGATCAAACCAGTAATGTATTTCTTGGTCAGTAATCTTTAGTGGTTCTATTTTATTAAAGACTCGAGACGTTTCTGTTGGGTTGGAGGGATGTCAACGAACCTTATCCCAAATTCAAATTTGAATCCACTTTCCGCGCCAATCGTATTATACCAAAATATTTGGGCCTTTAATGTCAAAGGGATCCCTTCCGAGGATGGTGGGAATTCAAGAATGAGAGGAGTTTCCCCTTCCGGGCTACTACTTATGACGAGATGATGGTATCCAATACGGACAGTATTGGTTTGCAGACGGGCACCTTTACTGGAGATATTAACGAGGCGTCCGGTAGCTTTTGCAGTAAGGGGGGTCTTGGTTACCTCATCAAAGACATAGAATTCTACGTTGATGGCTATTGGATAACGAGCTTGCCGGCGACGTTCAAGCGCAAAATATTTTCGCCAGCTCAAGATTAACCAACCAATCTTCTGAAAACCTCTTTTCATTATCATCTCGATAAGGCTAAAGGCCAAATTCATGTGAGCCAGATGGTTAAAGGTTAGGTTGTTAGGTTAATTAGGGCCTGGCAGAAATCTTACCTAAATTTTTCTGAGATTTACTCCAGTCGAGGAAGAAAGTCAAGGCAAATTTAAAGGGCTAAATTAACGGGGATTTTCAGAGCTCCCATTGAAGGAAAACAGGGGAAGGGAGACGGGGGATCCTCTGTACCCCGATGAGCCTTTAAAATGCCTGACGCTCTTCGCCAAATGGTTGAAAATGTCCCCTTGCCGCCTGCCCGGGTATCTGAAATATTAAAAAAAATGAGATATGAAAGAGAGGAACCGCCGTGGCAAAAGAACCGACGCCCAGACAGATGCCGGTCGACAGTTGGAAAAAGAGACTACGGCAACCGAACAGCACTCTCCTTCCCAGCCGCTGGCCACCGATTACCTGCAAGCATTAGAACTGTCTCGTCGGTTGGCCGCAGAACTAAATGCCTACCTGCTTCCTGCGCTGCCGATCCTGACCTCCTGGGGGCACATCCGCTTTCGAGGCACCATTACCTTCAGTGCCATGACAGCCAGGCGTTTGCTCGAGGACATTGCGGAAAGCCTATATTCGGGTGGATACCGAACGGCGGTCATTGTGAACATTCACGGCGGTAATTGGATACTTAAACCGACGATGATTGAAATAAACCGCAGGCACGAAGCCTTCAGGATCATCTCAACGGGAGACATACTTTCTTACAGAGGACAGGTTCCGGTGGAACAGCTCCACGCCTGTGAGTCGGAAGCATCCTTCATCCAGGCGTTTTACCCGGAATGCTTCAAGGCCGATCGGGTCGTGGACTTTTCCCCCAAATGCCCGGCCTCCGCCTTTGACTTTGTGGGAATCGGCGGCGTGAGCCCCCACGGCGTATGGGGGTATCCTTCGAGAGCAACCGCCGCAAAAGGATACACAGACCTGGAGAGAAAAGTCTCAGAAGCCGCCGCCTACATCCGGCGTGTCCTTTTGGATATCAATGCCTCCAAAAGCCGTTAGCAAGTGTAAGGGTGTCAGGCCAGAAAGGCCGCCGATAAAGAATGCTCTTAACTAATCCCGGTGTCTCCGGCGGCTGCCCATGGGGCAAGAGGAGACACAGAGCCCGCAGGGATGTTCCCGACGGTATTCGCTGCATTTGAACACGTCAAAACGAACCTCTCGCCCTTCGTCAGCCCGAAACTCCACGCCGGTAAAGGCCTTCACCGGACAGGTATCCACGCAAACATGGCATTTGCCGCAAGCCCTATCGAAGGGTGTTCCAGCATCGAGGGGGGCGTCTGTCAGCACCGAGACCAAGCGCACCCGGGGCCCGAAGCGATCAGTCAGCAGCAGGCAACTCTTGCCAATCCAGCCCACCCCTGCCAGATGGGCAGCCAGCTTGTGGGAAAAAATTCCCTCCAGCTTATCAAAGTTGTAAGGCGCAGACGCCGGAACCGGGAATGCCTTAAAGCCCTTTTCGATCAGCCACCGCGCGACATCATAAGCCAAGAAGTCCAGCGCCCTGCTAACTACTTCATATACATGATGCCAGTAAAGGCTATGCCGGCGCGGCTCATCAGGAGTATGTTGTTCGACAATACCGTCACATAATTGCATCCCTATAGATATAGCCCGGGGGAACTGGGCAACAAAGGGATCACTCCCGGATGCGATGAAATCACGGGCCGGCACCAAGCCGGCAATTCCAAAAAGATCAGCCCCCCGCTGCCGGGAAAACATTCCCAATTCGTGAGTTAGCGTGGTCTTTGCCGGTTTCAATTCATTAACCCCCTTTTTCATATTTCATCCTTTTTCTTTCAATAACGGTATAAATAAATTGGCATAGGAAATGTAAGAAATGAGGTCGAATCTTTACAGGCTGTTGATAAAGTACCTATCTAAAATTTTATTTTCTGAAAAAGCTCAAAGGATTCCGGATTCTTACAATTCCTTAACATTGCCCAGAATGGTTACCAAGAGCGCGGATACCGGGTTGCTTGACATCTAAGTTAACCAGTGATAGCTTCCTCATATTGAAACCAAAAAAATGGAGGGAATTGCCATGGAATATTTTCAAGAACTCGGGAATATGACCTTGGACCAAATTGCTCCGGGGATTCGCCGTTTTATTTTCACCTTGAATCAGGTCATGAGCATTTATTTCGAAATCGATCCGGGGGTGGTGGTAGGACAACACTCCCATCCGCATGAACAAATGGGAATATTGATTAAAGGCAAAATGAAATGGCGCATCCAGGGAAAAGAAACGATCCTAAAAGCCCCCGCCCTTTACCGGATTCCCTCCCAAGAACCCCATGAGGCGCAGATATTGGGAGAAGAGCCCGCTATTGTTCTGGATATTTTTTCCCCGATCCGAGAAGACTTTCTAAAAAAGGATGCGCCTGAATACCTAATCCAAAAGACCTGATTGGCCAGTGCTAAAGACTTGAGCCTTTGGCCTTGGGCCTTATTTAATTCCGGATTCCGCAATCCGCAATTTAGATGTACCCATACGCCTCCCAGCCGCCGTCAATATTCACGACCGACCCGGTCATAAAGCCGGATTCATCACTCGCCAGGTAGACGGCCAAACCCAATATTTCATCCACTTCCCCGATCCGGCCCATGGGCGTGCGCTTTTCGATGCCCCCGATGGGCAGCATTCCGTTGTCAATGACTTCCTGAACCAATTCGGTCCGGAAATAACCGGGAGCAATGGCATTAACCCGGATGTTCTTCTTCGCCCACTCAATGGCCAGAACTTTGGTGAGCATGTTGCAAGCCGCTTTACCGGCACAATAAGCCGCCCTTCCCGGTGCAGCCACGATGCCGTAGACCGACGTAATGTTGATGATACAACCCCCACCTTGGGGGATCATTTTGCGGGCGGCACACTGGCATCCGTAAAACACTCCCGAGAGGTCCGTGTCTAAGGCTCGCTGCCAATCCTGGGGAGAAAGTTCCTCTGAAGGATGGGCCATGGAAATTCCGGCGTTGTTGACCATGATATCCAGCCGGCCAAATTGCTCTACGGATTTGTCAACCATGGTTGAAACGCTTTCGAACCGGGTCACATCCACTTCCCAAGCCAGGGCTTTTCCGCCTTCCTGATTGATTTGACTGGCGATGGGGGTGAGCAGATCCATGGCCCTGCTGGCCAGGACCACAGCCGCTCCTTCCTGGGCATACCGGACAGCAATCCCTTTGCCAATCCCTTTGCTGGCCCCGGTAATGATCGCAACTTTTCCTTTGAGTTTCATACCCTCCGTCCTTTTTGAAGATTGGAAAATATTTTTTTCTCAAGAGAGAACGTACAGAAAACGTAAAAATTACCATTTAAGCTTATGGAATAAGGGAAATGGCCGAAAACCATTATTACCAAATGACTCCATGACTGAATGACCCAGTTACTCAATGAACCATTGATTCACTGGCCTAACTTCTTCCCTCTCCGGGAAAGATTTTATCCCATTTTCCCAGAAGAGATGTATCTTTTCAAGAAATTTTTTCAATGGGAATCTTTTGGCGCTTTTTCCCCATCCAAGGGATCAAAGGAGAAACGAGGAGAGAAAAAGCGATAATCAACGGTCTGAACCGTCTCTTATCTTTCCATCTCTAAAAGATTGAACTGGCCGGATTTCATGGGGGCTGTTGTGAATTTGGGGTTAGCCTTTTGTCTTTTGAGTTTAAATCCTTGCTATTGGATTCAACTTCTTCATCCACCCTGCCGGAAGCAAAATCCTGACAGAATAACAAGTAGGGGTGGTCATCCT
>JAURYC010000302.1 GCA_030654105.1 Deltaproteobacteria bacterium | reverse complement strand
GGGAAGATCAAGTGGCGGAATTTTTCGAGCCGGAGGTGATGCTTCCAGCCGTTGGTCAAGGAGTATTAGCTATTGAAGCCCGTTTGGAGGACAAATGGGTGCAGCATCTATTAGCGAGCCTAAACCATTCTCCTACCCAATTATGTTTTATGGCGGAAAGATCATTTTTACAAAGGTTAGGGGGAGGTTGCCAAGTTCCCATTGCCGGCTTGGCCCAATTGTTTTCAGGAAGATTAATTTTAAGCGCTCTGGTGGCGACGGAAAATGGGCGGGAAGTAATCCGGGGAAAGCTGGAAGGTCCATCAGCGCAGGGGGAAGATTTGGGAAGACGGTTGGCTGAGGAACTGCTGGAGAAAGGGGCCAGCGATATTTTAAGCGAGGGCGAGAAAAGAGGATGAAAACAGGAAAGGTTTATTTGATTGGCGCCGGACCTGGAGATCCCGGGCTGATCACGGTCAAAGGGCTGGCCTGTTTGAGGAAAGCCGATGTGGTGGTTTATGATTACCTGGCCAATGAAGAGTTTCTCAGTTCGGTCCCCAAGGGAGCGGAGCGGATTTATGTGGGGAAAAAAGGCGGAGACCACACGCTCTCTCAGGAAGAAATTAATTCTTTGATTGCCGAGAAGGCCAGGAAGGGGAAAATCGTCGCCCGCCTGAAAGGGGGGGATCCCTTCATCTTTGGAAGGGGAGGGGAGGAAGCAGAAGAGCTTGCTCGGGAAGGCATTCCTTTTGAGGTGGTTCCCGGAGTTACCTCCGCCATTGCCGTTCCTGCCTATGCGGGCATTCCTTTAACCCACCGGGACTTCACTTCTACGGTGGCTTTTATTACAGGCCATGAAGATCCGACGAAAGAAGAGTCCAGGATATTGTGGGACAAAATAGCCACTGGCGTAGGAACACTTGTTTTCCTGATGGGAGTGGAAAATCTTCCAGTAATTGCTGCGGAGTTGATGAAAAATGGCCGGGATCCAGAAACACCCGTCGCCTTGATCCGTTGGGGGACTCTGCCCGAACAAGAGACGATTACAGGAAAACTTTCGACCATCGGAAAGATTGCTCACTCAAAAAAAATTAAGCCCCCAGTCATTATCCTGGTGGGGGAAGTGGTTAAATTGCGCGATCATCTGAATTGGTTTGAACGGCTCCCCCTCTTCGGAAAGAAAATCCTGGTGACGCGGTCTAGGGAACAGGCCAGCGACCTTTCTGAACGACTGCGGGAATTGGGCGGTGTACCTATCGAATTTCCGACTATCGAGGTGATTCTCCCAGAGAACTGGGATGACATTGATCATTGCGCATTCCAACTGATGACGTATGATTGGGTCATATTCACGAGCGTAAACGGGGTAAAATTCTTTCTGGACAGGTTCTTTACACTAGGGCTGGACATAAGGGATTTAAAAGGTCCTCGGCTCTGCGCCATTGGACCCAAGACGGCCGAAGCCTTGAGAACTTTAAAACTAAAGGTGGATTTCGTGCCTTCCGAATACCGAGCGGAATCAATTTTCGAAGGGCTGCGTAAGGAAGGTTTAAGGGGAAAAAAGGTTTTAATTCCCAGGGCCAAAGGGGCCAGAGATATCCTTCCGGAAGAGTTGAGAAGAGCCGGAGCCTTGGTAGATGTAGTAGAAGTCTATCGCACGGTTCGCCCTGCGGGGCAAGTGGAAAGAGTCTATAAGCTATTGGCCAAAAGGGCCATCTCAGCCATCACCTTTACCAGTTCTTCAACCGTAAGCAATTTTGTGGAAATGGTTGGAAAGAAGGATGCCCAAAAGCTGACGGCCGGAATTCCGATTGCTTCCATTGGCCCGATCACCGCCGAAAAAGGCAAGAGCTTGGGAATAGAAACAACCATCATGCCGCAAGAGTATACGATTCCAGCTCTGGTTGAAGCGTTGGTAGAGTATTTTCAGAAATAGCGATCAGCAAGTAACTTTCAGGTAAAAAAATACGTAAAATATTTTTTCTTGTCGCTGAAAGTAGATCGCTAATAAATACGAAGGTTTTTCATGATTGGCATTTCCAAATTATACTGCGGGACGGTAGAGGCTTCCGATCCCTTGCGCTACGAAAGGCACTCGGCCAAGCTACCTTCCCACCTTCTGCAGTTTTCCGCCGACAAAAAACCCGTAGTCGTATGGAACGTAGGGCAACGTTGTAATTTGAAGTGTGTTCATTGTTACTCTCAATCGCGAGATAAAAAATACAGGGGAGAGCTGACCACAGAGGAAGGAAGGAAGCTGATCGAGGATATTGCCCGCTTCGGGTCGCCGGTCATTCTTTTCTCTGGTGGTGAACCTTTGTTGGGGAAAGACCTTTTACCTTTGGCCCATCTAGCCACAGATTTAGGGATGCGGGCAGTGATTTCCACCAACGGTACCCTCATTACCAAAAGAATAGCCAGAGAACTGAAACGAATTGGATTATCTTATGTTGGAGTCAGCTTGGATGGGATGCAAGACACGAACGACCGTTTCCGAGGAGTGGAAGGATCCTTCGTAGCGGCCTTAAAAGGTATCCGCAATTGTCAGGAAGCTGGGATTAAGGTGGGGCTTCGCTTTACCATCAACCGCCGGAATGCCTTCGATATCCCTGAAATCTTTAACCTCCTAGAACAAGAGAATATACCCCGGGTATGTTTCTACCACCTCGTGTATGCCGGCAGAGGAAGTCAATTGGTGAAAGAAGACCTGGATCATCAGGAAACCCGAAAAGTCGTTGACCTGATTATTGATCGAACCCGGGATCTTCACCAACGAAACAAACCCGCGGAAGTTCTCACGGTGGATAATCATGCCGATGGTCCACACCTCTATTTGCGTATGCTGGGTGAAAACTCGCCGCGGGCCGACGAAGTACTTACCCTTCTACGAATGAATGGGGGAAATAGCTCCGGGGTAGGCATCGGCTGTGTAAGCTGGGATGGGTCGGTGCATGCGGATCAATTCTGGCGCCATTATTCTCTGGGAAATGTCCGAAAACACCCTTTTAGCGAGATATGGCAGGATACCCACGAACCCTTGATGGCCAAACTCAAAGAGAAGAAGAAGCACGTGAAGGGACGGTGTGCCTCCTGCCGCTGGTTGGATGTATGCGCGGGAAATTTTCGAGTGCGGGCCGAAGCGGTCACCGGAGACATCTGGGCTCCAGATCCGGCCTGTTACCTTACGGATGAAGAAATCGGAATCAGGTGAAATTCAAGTGAAAAGCGAAGATTCTTTTCTCCAACAAAAAATCTCTTCGGAAGTAAAAGCTCCCATCTTGCGAATGGTCGCCTGGGAGGTAACCCGCAGTTGTAATTTAAACTGTTGCCATTGCCGGGCTGCGGCTGAACGCGGCCCTTACCCGGAGGAATTGAGTACGGATGAATCTTTGAAGCTGATTGATGACATTGCCGCCTTTAGCCAACCAGTAATCATTCTTACAGGGGGTGAACCGCTTTTACGGGAAGATATTTATGAAATCGCCAGTTATGGGACGAGCCGTGGCCTCCGCATGGTCATAGCTCCCAATGGGACTTTGTTAGATGCCCAAAAGGCTGTACGTTTGAAGACTTGCGGAATTCAGCGGGTTTCCATCAGCCTGGACGGAGCCACCCGGGAAAGCCATGACAACTTTCGACGGGTTGATGGGGCTTTTACCGGCGCCTTGAAGGGAATTGAACACCTCAAGAAGGCTGGGCTTGAATTTCAGATCAACACCACAGTTACCCTTAAAAATCAGGGGGAGTTACCTGCAGTTTTAGATTTGGCTGTCCGTTTAGGGGCTGTTGCTCATCATATCTTTTTATTGGTCCCCACCGGAAGAGGGAGGGAGCTCGCCAAAGAAACCATTCAAGCCGAAGAATACGAGCATATTCTCCACTGGTTCTATGAGCAACGAGAAAAGATTCCATTACAATTGAAAGCTACTTGTGCACCCCACTATTACCGCATACTCCGGCAAAGAGCTAAGGAGGAAGGCAAAAAAATTACCCCTCAATCTCACGGCTTGGATGCTATGACCCGGGGATGTTTGGGAGGTATTGGCTTCTGTTTTATATCGCATCGGGGAGATGTGCAACCCTGCGGATACCTGGAGGTATTTAGTGGAAGCCTGAGAAAGCAAGGCCTGCGGCAAATATGGGAGTCTTCAACTTTATTTAAGCAGCTTAGAGATTTTTCTTCCTATAAAGGCCGGTGCGGCCGGTGCGAATACATGCGAGTATGCGGAGGATGTCGAGCTAGAGCCTTTGCCAAGGAAGGCGATTACATGGCGGAAGAACCGCTCTGCGGATATCAACCCCAAAAAGAAATCCATTCTTAGACCCCCCCCAAGACCTTTTCATTAAAAATTTTCCTCCCTGATCAAAATCAGGATATGTTATGGGGAACGGAGGAAAGACCCGCCAAGACAGGAATGTTTGGGGCCCCGTACAAATATGGCCAAGTGGTTTAATGGAATTTCTTTTTTAGGAAAAAAAAGATAAAAAGACCGAAGAGTTTTCTCCGCTGTAATGGGAAAAAACAAAAACAATAATTATAAACTAAGAAAAACATGCAAAGTCTTACAGTAAACAAAACACCCCAATAATAAATGAGCCCACCTGTGCTGAAATTAACTTACACGATTTTCCCAGGCATAAAAATTGCTGAAATAGGTTATCGCTTTCGCCAGGACGAAAAACAAATAAATTATTGGAGAGGGAATTTTATATGCCCCAAGCTGAATCAATCCTGATTGCTGATAATGAGTATAGCTTTAATGAACAACTCAATAGAATTTTGAAAAAGAACGACCCGAGGAGAGTTCGAGAACACCCCCCATCTTATTGGGAAGGTGGGAGCCTTCTAAAAAAATTAAATCCTTTTTTCAAGACAGAAAAATTTAGAATTTGGAAAGAATTAGAATTTTATTCAAAACTCGCCAAACAAGAACCCGGAAATACCAAAGCTCACCTGAAGATGGCTGAACTATATCAAAAGAAAAAAGACCATCAAAAAGCAGTTGGGGAATATTTATTGGCAGCAGAAATATTTTGTAAAAATAATTTGTTCCCTCAGGCGATGGCAGTTTATAAACAGGTCCTAAAGAAAAACCCCGAATTGGATCATGTGCATTTAAAAATTGCCGACATTTACCGGCAGACAGGATTCTTGGGGGATGCCTTCTATCGGTATAACCTTCTGCTCCAACAATACAATACCTAACCTCAGCAATCTCCTTTCCGGTGAATTCCCGCCTAAATTAAGTTTATTGCCCTGTCATTTTCAAAGAAGCCCCCCTATCACGTGGGGAAAGATAAAACGGGGATGAGAAGTCGTTGTCCATTTGGCCCATCCAAGCGACATCCCCCTGCACCCGGGGAATTAGTGAAAGACAGGTCAAATTTATAATAAAACTGGGGTTTGACAATTGTTCTAAAGCATGAAAAGCAAATCGATTGACGATTAAATCCGTATTCGCTAATATAAACTCGAGCGGGAGTAGGAAAAGGGAGATGTTTTTTTTGCTTTTTGAAAAAAATCACGGATTTGATCTTAAGTTTTTTAAACAAATGTCCGAAAATATTTTAAGGATTCATCAAACCCTGTTGGGGATTTTTGACTAAATAATTATCCTTATGAATCTAACGGTCTCAGGTGCTTGTTTTAAAAGGAGAAAGAGATGATCCCAATCGAAAGGCTCAGGAACGTTGAAATTTTCCAAGGTCTTAAGGATGAGGAACTCCAAGTCGTCGCTCGATTTTGCCACGAAGAAACTATGCCTGAAGGTTGCACGTTGTGTGAGGAAGGAGCCAGGGCCATTAAGCTTTTTATTTTGGAGGAAGGAGCCATTTCTATTCGTTTTATGAAGGGAGTTAATTTTGCTGTTCAAACCCCGGGCAAGATTTTGGGTTGGTCTTTTTTGGTTCCCCCGAATCGCTACACTGCTTCGGCGGTGACCATTCGTCCTTCAAAATTGTTAGTGATTAATAGCCCAGATTTTTATGTCCTCGTGAACCAGGACCCCAAGATGGGGGTAAAAATTATGAATAACTTAGCCCAGGTAGTGGCCAGCCGGATGAAAGCTTTCGTAGATTATTATTGAGATTTTAAAATTTCTAATCTTTCGAGAATCAAATGGAATTACTTAATAAATTGAGTAGATTTCTGAAAAAGGAAAAAATGCGAGACCCGGACCCATTGGAACAGTCCCTGGATTACGTCGTAAAAGATCCTGGGAACGCTCGCGCTCACTTGAAACTGGCGGAAATTTACCAAAAAAAAGGGGAAAAAAGAAAAGCGATTTCAGAATATCTTTTGGCTGCTGAAATTTTTGCCAAAAACAATCAGTATGTTGAAGCAATGGCCATTTACAAACAAGTTCCAAAACAAGATCCCTCCCCGGACCATGTTTATTTAAAAATTGCCGACATTTATCGTAAAATGGGTTTTTTAGGAGATGCTTTTGCCCAGTATAAGATTCTGGTAAATCATTATGACAAACAGGGCAGGAAAGATAAAGCGCTGGGAATAATGGGTTTAATGGCCGAACTAGA
>JAURYC010000301.1 GCA_030654105.1 Deltaproteobacteria bacterium | reverse complement strand
AGCAACGGGGTACACAAGGCATCGGCATACTGCTCGAAGGTAGGACAGGTCAATTCTCCAGGAAGCATCTGATTGAGGGGGGTATTGGCCGAGGCGTATCCACCTCCTAGATCCAGATATTCGATCTCTACATCCAGAAATTTTTCAATCTGCTTAGCGAGCCCCATCAAGCCGGACATGGCCCGATCATAAATTCCCGGATCCGTCAGGTAAGTCCCAGCGTGGATATGCAGCCCGGCTACTTTGAGCGTCCCTGAGGCATGGATCCGCTGGCAGGCCTCCCAGGCCTGCCCCGATTCTAAGTTAAACCCAAATTTGTTCCACGGAGGGTAATTGAGATTCATGTTGACTCGTATACCTACCTTAAGCGGCGATTTCAAACGCGCAGTGATCTCCTCGAGTTGATAGATTTCAGTCATAGAATCGATATTGATAAAGGCTCCTTCTCGAACTGCTCGCAGGAGTTGATCGGACGGTTTGTAGGGACCATTGTAAACAATCTGATTGCCCGGAACCTCTAACAACCGGGCTAGATCGTACTCAAACCCAGAAGTCACTTCGGCCCGGGTACCCTCCTCCTTCAGGATGGCACAGATACCCATCAGGTAATTGGTCTTATAAGAATAGGCTACGATCGTATCAGGGTAGAGGGATCGGAATGCCTTGATAAACTCCTGGTATTTTCTCCTGAGGGTTTGCTCAGAGACAACATAAAGAGGAGAGCCGTACTTTTCCAAGAGAGAGCTGACAGGAATGCCATCAATCTCTTTAAAGGCACCCGAAACGTAGCTGCGGCCCGCATACTTGTTAACCGATTTCAGGAGATTTCGAACGATGGTCGGCTTCTCATAAACTTCTTTTTTTCTTTTTTTCATGGAAGGTCCATTCTCCCTTGGTCATGAGTCTGGCCAACGAACCGATGTCAGTGACCAGATCGTCAGCAATGCGCACAAAAAGCATACCGGATTGATACCCTTCGAAGGGCCTTACTTTTTTCCCCAGGGCGAGCTGAAGGTAGGCCAGGGGCATATTTTGACCTGCCTGGGTTGCTAGGTAGATCCAGGCTGGAAACCGGTTGTTAATCTCAATCAGGTAGTATCGGCCCGAAACCGTTTCTTTGATGAACTCTATTTCCATGGGGCCAATCCATTCGAAGTGTTTAATCAAATGTCGAGCGATCTTTGTGAGTTCTTGTTCTTGAACGGTGACCCCCGCCCAAGTCGTGCCCCCGGCATCCTGGATGATCTTTTTCATGGCGACGATTCCAACGGCCTCTCTGCGCTGGTCGGCGAGACAGGCCACCGCATATTCCTCTCCCTGAACGGCACTCTGCAGGATAATGGGCGTTCCCCAAGTTCTGGTCAGCAAGTCGAAATAGACCCCGGCTTCTGTCAAGGAGCCAGCCTGATAAGCCTCTCCCAAAGGCCCCTTCAGCATCAAGGGGAAACTCAAAACCCGAGACTGATAGAAAAGATCGTTTCGTGAATGGATGACCGCCGAGCGCGGCAGGCTGAAGCTCTTGAAAGGCTCCAATCCGACCAATTGCTCCTTCGAGATGGCTTTGAGGCTATCCTCTTTTGGCAGTAAAACCCTGATGCCCAAGTTTTTCAAATCAGCCTCCATACGTGAAATGACGGCTACCTCCGCGTCAATGGTCGGGATAAGACAGTCTATGTGGACCCTCGAAGTGATGGCGGCGAGCTTTTTTAAAAATGGCTCCGGATGGGTCTGAGGGAAAGGTACCTCAACAACTTCATCGGCCAGGGGAAGGGAATGGATTCCATCCGAAAACATGTCGTAGGCCAGGGCAACGATAGAGACCCGGACTTGAGGATCTATTCTCAGGCTGTGAATCACTCCGATCCCAGGGGAAGGGGTTTGCGAAGAGTTAAGGCCGGTGACAGCCACGTTGATTTGGTCTTTTTTTTGTTTTCTCAACGGTAGACAATCTCCCCATGAATGGCAATTTTTTTAAGGAGGTCAAAGTTGACAACATATTCCTGGGCGGAACGGTAGAACATCACTCCGGTCTGGTAGGGGGGCATTGGCTTTACCCGTTTCCCCATTGCGATTTGGAAAGTGGCGAGCGGTAGGTTCTGCCCGGCTTTGGCTGCCAGGTAGATCCAGGAGGGAAACCTGGAGTTCACTTCGACTAAGTAGAATTTTGGTGAGAAGGCTCCCTTGAGGAACTCTAATTCAATAGGCCCGGTCCACTCCAGTTTAGCCAGGATCTTTCTCCCCAAGTTGAGGAAATCCTGATCATGGACGGTTACTCCTGCCCAGGCTTTCCCCTTTCCGGTGATGCCAATCTTCTTCATTACCACAGCCCCGATCAATTCCCTTTCTCCATCCGTCAGCGCTGCGATGTTATATTCTTCTCCCACAACGTGCTCCTGGGCCAGAAGAGGAAATCCCCAGGAATAAACGAGGCGGTCGAAAAAGACTTCAGCCTCCTCCTCGTTGCTGGCGATGTGACAGTCCAGGAAGGGGCCTTTAAGCACAATTGGCAACCCCAGATCGCTGATCACAGGTTGTAGCTGTCCTTTGCTGGTAATAGTAATTGTCTTCGGAACGTTGAATCCGTGCCTCTGGGCAAATTCAGCAAGGGCGATCTTGGCACGCGTCTTAATTTGTCTCTCCTCAGGGATGAGTAGCCGGATGCCCATGGTCCGCAGTTTCTCCTTTGCCCGGGCATAGATGACCGTCTCCGAATCGAGGGTAGGAATGATGGTGTCGATGCGTGTTTTTTGAACGATCTCTTTCAACCTCTCCAGAAGTGGTCCCTCTCCATCCGCCGGTGGAGGAATAAGATAGACCTCGTCCAGAAGTCCGTGGGCAAAAACCCCCGTAGATAGCACATCGAAGGCCAATCCAATGAACTTTCCCTTGAATTGACCGGATTCCTTGATGCTTTTGACAATGGCCAATCCCGGAGAGGGATTATCCATTGAGATAAGGCCAGTCACGGCCAAGTTTCCCTTAATCATGAGCTGCCCCGACGCCCAACTCCTTCATCTGGTCAACAAAGCCGAGAACATCAGAGAGGGCCTCCTCTGAACCCACATCGTAATTTTCGGTGACCGCTTCTACCACCTTGGCAATCGGTTTGCCTTCGTAAAACTGTTTGACGATGAAAGCCCCAACCCGGTTGAGGGTATAAAGGTTACCGCTGTTCGAGTCGAAAAGGAATCCATTCTCCCCGGGAGGAAGTTCAGGAGAGATGAAGCTGGAGATGGTGACCTTCCTCTTGGCTTTGGCCAAGTACTGGTGCTTTTGACAGTACTCGGTCTTTCCCATTGCCCAGGCTTCACACCTCTTTCCTGTGACTAAAAAAGCGATGCAACGTTTCCTCTTCATGGCAAAGTCCTCACCCTCTTCTTATTTTTGCCCCATGTCCTTGAGTCCTTCGATGGCAGAAGGATCATATGGATTCAATTTAAGTGCAGCCTTAAAAGCCTGGCGTGCTCCTTCCATATTCTTTAGCCGGTAAAGGGCCCAGCCCAGTCCGCTTTGATAGGTGGCCACATTTGGAAAAGCGAAGACGATCTTCTCAAATTCTTCTTTGGCTCCTCTAAAGTTCTCCTTGAAATAGTAGGACCATGCCAGATCAGCCCGCACATTGCTCAAGGAAGGCTCCTTAGCCAAGGCTTTCTCAAAATAGGAGATGGCCCGATCATAGTTCTTCTGCGAATAAGAGAGGTAAGCCAGTCCACAGAAAGCATCCGCATTGTCCGGAGTTTGGGCGAGAACCTGTTCAAACCTCTGTTGAGCTTCCTTGAACAGCCCCTTCTGATAATAACTCCAACCCAACTTGCCATAGAGGTCGATCCCCTCCTTCACTCCCTTAAAGGCCTTCTCGAAGTCTTCGTCTTCGACATACTTGGGATAAATGGCGATGGCTTTGGCAAAGTTGTCCTTGGCCTGGGCCTTCTTGCCTTTTTTCCATTGGCTCCAAGCCAATCCCTTATATGGATCCGCCAGATAGGGATTGAGGCTCACGGCCACTTCGAAGGCCTTGATGGCGTTGTCGTGATCGCCCTTTTTATAAAAAGCCCATCCCAAGTTGGATTGGACATCTACGTTTGCTGGATAAGTTTTGAGGGATTCGCGAAACTCAGAAATGGCCTGAGCAAAATCTCCGTTCTGGAAATGGATATATCCCAGGCCTTGGTGGGCACTGAAATCCTCCGGTGCTTTGGCCAGAACCTTTTTGAACTCTTCAGCGGCGCCCTGGTAATCTTTCTTCCAGTAAAGGCTCCAGCCGATTCCCAGGGGAAGACGGTCGGCCTCCTTCTGCGGAAGGAGCTGGGGTTTGGCCTCCATGGCCGCTTTAAACTCTTTGATGGCCTGTTCAAAATCTCCCAGATAATAGTAGTTCCAGGCTTTGTTGGCCGGGGCATAGCGCACCCGCGATACGGCATTCAATCCATTGTAGGAATCCGGGTAATTGGGGTCGGCCTTCTGAGCCTCCTTGAACTCCTTCTCCGCTTCATCATACTTTTCTTTCATGAAAAGGCACCAGGCCAGACCGGTGCGGGGATTGGTCCATTTCGGCTGGCGGGCGATCACTTCTTGGAAAATAGCCATGGCCTTATCGTAGTCCTTTTTTAAATAGTAGGACCAGGCGATGCGGCTTTGGGCATCACTCTGGATGAAGTAAACCCCGGGGGTGTGGAGGACGGAAACATACTCTTTGACCGATTCAAGTTTGGGATCCAGTTTCCAGGATTTTTCCAGGTGGGAGATGGCTGGATCATACTTTTTCTGAC
>JAURYC010000300.1 GCA_030654105.1 Deltaproteobacteria bacterium | reverse complement strand
GTTCCCGTAGCCCCATAAATTAAGGCGATGCCGTAAAGTAAGAATCCCGTCGAGAAGGCCCCCAAGAGAAAATATTTGAGGGATGCTTCGTTCGATTTGGGGTTGGTGCGGAAGAAACCGGCCAAGACGTATACTGCCAGGGAAAAAGTCTCCAGACCCAGGAAGACTATTATCAGGTCGGCGGCGGAAGCCATGAACATCATGCCCACGGCCGCGAACAAAATAAGAACGTAGTATTCGCCGTGCTCGTACCCTTGCTCTTTCAGGTAACGGATGGACATCAACACGGTTAGGGCGGTGGTGATCAGGAAAATGATCTTGAAGAAGAGAGCATAATTGTCCAACACCACCATGCGATTGAAGGCATAAGCGGACTTGCCCCAGAGGCTAATGCAGAGAAGCAGAGCTAAAGCGACTCCCAGTAGGCTGAGATAGGGAATAGCTCTTCGGACAGCGGGGCTGGCCGCAACGCTTAAGAGCAAAAGCACCATAGCCGTTATGCTCAGGGTTAACTCGGGCCCGATGGCGCTCCAGTTTATTTCGGGAATGACCAAGTTCATGAATATTCCTCCGAAAAAAAGTCAGAAGTCAGAATAATAAAATTTGGCTTCTGCCTCCCAAATCTTGTCTTGGCTTATTTTTGGGACTCCACCTGCGCTATGCGGATTTTGTCTCCTTCCTGAAGCTTTAACCCAGTCTGGTATTTGGTATTTACCTGGGTCAGATAACCTTTTACCGTCGGCTCTATGCGGCTGAGGAAGGTCTGGGGATAGATGCCGATCCAGAAGATAAACAACGTGATACAACTAAGGACCAGCACTTCCCGCGCCGAGAGATCTTTGAGAACCTTGTTCTCCGGCTTGGTCAATTCTCCAAACATCACTCGCTGGTACATCCAGAGCATATAGGCCGCGGCCAAGATAATCCCCGTAGCCGCAATCACGGCATAGACGGGTGTGGACTTGAAGGTTCCGATCAGGATCAAAAATTCTCCGACAAACCCATTGAGTCCCGGGAGACCAATGGACGAGAGGGTAACCACGATAAAGAAGGCCCCAAAGACGGGCATCTGCTTCCAGAGGCCTCCGAAGTCTTCGATCATCCGCGTATGCCGGCGTTCGTAAATCATGCCCACGAGCAAGAACAAAGCGCCCGTGGAAAACCCGTGGTTGAGCATCTGCAGAATTCCGCCTTCAATCCCCTGCAGGTTCAGGGCGAAGAGGCCAAGCATAACGAACCCGAGGTGAGAAACCGAAGAAAAGGCAATCAAACGTTTGAGATCCTTTTGCACCAGGCAGACCAGGGCTCCGTAAATGATTCCAATGATGGCCAGAATCGAAACCAGGGGCACTAACTGGTAGGAGGCATTCGGGAAGAGGGGGATACTGAAACGCAGGAAGCCGTAGGTTCCCATCTTCAATAAAACCGCGGCCAGAAGAACAGAGCCCACCGTGGGAGCCTCCGTGTGGGCATCGGGTAACCAGGTATGGAAAGGGAACATGGGTACTTTGATGGCAAAAGCCAGGCCGAAAGCCAAGAATAACCAGAACTGCACGTTGATGGGGACTTGCAACTTATAGAGCTGCAGCAGGTCAAAAGTATACGTTCCGGTGGCGGCGGCGTTGTGGAAGTATAGGACCAAAATGGCCACGAGCATCAGTACGCTGCCCACCATGGTGTAAATGAAGAACTTGATGGCGGCATAGATCCGGCGTTGGGGATTGCCCCAAATCCCGATCAAGAAGTACATGGGGATGAGCATCACTTCCCAGAAGACGTAGAAGAGGAAAAGATCCAAGGCCACGAAAACCCCGATCATCCCGGTTTCCAGGAAAAGAAGACAGATCATGAACTCCTTGACCTTTTCCTGGATGTCCTTCCAGCAAGCGATCACGGAGACAAAAGTGAAAAAAGTAGTCAGCAGCACCAGGAACAAACTAATGCCGTCGATCCCCAGGAGATAACTCATTCCGTAGTCCGGAATCCACGCCGCCTTTTCCATAAACTGCATCGTCGGAATGTCCACCCGGAATTGGAAGAAGAGGGGGAGAGAGAAGGCGAATTCCAGCAGGGTCACGATGAGCGTGACCCAACGGATGGTTTCTTTTTTCTCCTTGTTCAAGAAAAGGAGAATAACGGCCCCCAGCAGGGGAAAGAAAGTGACCCAGGTGAGTAGGGGAAAATCCGTCTGGCTCATCAACCAAGCTCCTTTTGTTAAGGCGGTCAGTGCTCAGCCCCGCGCTGCGCGGGGCTGATAGCTTATTTACCAAAAATGAAATACCCGATCATGAAAACGATGCCCACCAGAATGGAAAGGGCATAATTTTGCACATATCCGGTTTGTAAACGCTTGAAAACCTCGCTGCCACCGCGGACGACAGCGCCTACCCCGTTCACCGTGCCGTCTACTAGAATGTCGTCAAAAATCTTCCAGAGGAAGACGGAGAAGCGGATGAGGGGACCGACAAAGAAGAAATGGTAGATTTCATCCACCCAGTATTTATTGGCGATCAATTCATAAGGAACTTTGTAACTCTCGGCCAGGCGGTCTGGTAAACTGGGTGTTTTGATGTACATCCGGTAGGCCAGAAGGATGCCCAAACCGGCGATGACCATGGAGACGATCATCATCGCCACCTCGAATCCTACAGCATGGTGGCCCGCCTCCGCGGTTTTGGCCGCGGCGAGGGCAGTCGATGAGGCAAAGACCGGCGAGAGAAATTCGTTAAATTGATTCCAACCCTCCACAATGGGGAAGCCGATAAATCCGCCGATGGTAGAAAGAATCGCCAGGAGGATCAAGGGTACCGTCATCATTCCCGGAGATTCGTGGAGATGATGCGCAACTTCGTGATCCACCCGGGACTTACCATGGAAGGTCATAAACACAGCCCGGAACATGTAGGTGGCTGTCATGAAGGCAGCGATAGCCCCCACCAGCCAAAAACCTAGCCCCCCTTTGGTCAGCGCCTTCCATAAAATTTCGTCCTTGGAGAAAAAACCGGCAAAGGGGAAGATTCCTGAAATGGCCAAGGTAGCAATCAAAAAGGTCCAATAGGTGCGGGGCATGTGAGGTTTGAGCGCACCCATCTTGCGCATGTCCAGTTCCCCCGCCAGGGCATGCATCACGCTGCCCGCGCTCAAGAAGAGCAAGGCCTTGAAAAAAGCGTGCGTCATCAGGTGGAAAATACCTGCGGTGAAAGCCCCCACACCGCAGGCCAAGAACATGTATCCCAGTTGGCTTATCGTGGAATAGGCCAATACCCGTTTGATGTCATTCTGGGCCAAGCCGATGGAGGCGGCAAAGATGGCGGTAGCTGCGCCAATCACGGCTACGACGAAAATCGAGGTAGGAGCCATGAGAAAAAGCACGTTGCAGCGCGCCACCATGTACACCCCGGCAGTTACCATGGTGGCGGCATGGATTAAGGCACTCACCGGTGTTGGGCCTTCCATGGCGTCGGGTAACCAAGTGTAAAGGGGGAGTTGAGCCGATTTTCCTGTGGCTCCCATAAACAAGAGCAGCGTGATCAAAGTAATGAGTCCGCTGCCGACAGCAAATTTCTCCGGAGCCGCGGCAAAGACCGCTTTGAAATCAATGGTCCCGAAAGTCACAAAAACTAAAAAGATGGCCAGAAGGAACCCGTAATCCCCAATCCGGTTGACAATGAAAGCCTTTTTCCCAGCATCCGAGGCGGATTTTTTCTCGTACCAAAACCCGATCAAAAAGTAGGAGCAAAGACCCACTCCCTCCCAACCTACGAACATCAGAAGGAAATTGTTCGCGGATACCAGGATTAGCATGAAAAAGACGAAGAGATTTAAATAGGTAAAATAACGAGGAAAGTCCTGGTCATCGTGCATATATCCATGAGAGTAAACGTGAATGATGAAGGATACGCCGGAGACGACCATCATCATGACCACGGAGAGGGGATCGACCAGGAAGCCGATGGAGGCCTGAAATTCTCCGGAAAGGATCCAGGTGTAAAGGATTTTTTCCACCGAGCGGTTGGCCGGAGCCAGCTTGAGCAGGTCGGCGAAGATTAGAAGAGAGCCAAGAAAGGAGAGCCCGATCGCGGCGCAGGCGATGAAGCCCACGGCCCCTTTGGACATCCGCCTTCCGAAAAAAAGGTTAATTGCAAATCCGATCGCCGGAAATAAAGGAATCAAACCTACATAGTCCAGCATTCTAAAATCTCCTTTAATTGGCTCATAGCTCATAGCTCTTAGCTCATAGCAATTTAATTATCGGCCGTTTGCTATGATCTACCTGCCATGAGTTGTCTTCCTGTCTTTGCTATGAGCTATCAGCTATGAGCTTTCCTTTTACCATTTCATCAAATTCATTTCGTCGGCATTGACCGTCTCTTTGGTGCGGTATATGGCCATGATGATCGCCAGGCCCACCGCGGCTTCAGCGGCTGCCACGGACATGACGAAAAAGACAAAGATCTGACCGTCCATGGAATTTAAGAAGCGGGAAAAGGCCACAAAAGCTAAATTCGCGGCGTTCAGCATAAGCTCAATGGACATGAAAATCACGAGGGTGTTCCGCCGCAGTAAGAAACCCACCACACCTATGCTGAAGAGAATCGCACTCAAAATCAGGTAACTGGATAAAGAAACCATTTTAAACTCCTTTAAAAACAGAATCCAGAAGACCGAATTCAGAATCCAGAATAAATACAATTAATATTTTTTCTTCTGCCTTCTGATTTCTGCCTTTTGCCTCCTGCCTCCTGTATTCCAAATTCTGTCTCTATCAAATCTGTTTCTTGGCCAGGACGATGGCGCCGATAATCGCCACCAGGAGGAGGACCGAAGTAATCTCAAAGGGCAGCAGGAAATCGGTAAACAGCAGCCGGGCCACCACCTCGGTATTGCCTATGGCGGCGACTTTTTCCGGTGGAAAATTTCCTTTACCCCCCTCTAAAAGGACGGAATTGAATATCATGCCAATCTGGGCCAGCAGGATCACCCCCAGAAAAACCCCCACCACCTTTTGCAGCCGGTGGCGGGTGATAATTTTTTTCTCCTTTTCCAGGTTGAGGAGCATGATCACAAAGAGGAAAAGGACCATAATGGCCCCCGCATAGACCAAAACCTGGATAATGGCGATGAACTGGGCATTGAGAAGAAGGTAAATGCCGGCCAAGCAGAAAAAAGTGATGATCAAGTAGATGGCGCTGGCCACGGGATTGCGTTGGACGATAACCAGGATGGCAGTGATCGTGGTCACCACGGCCAGCAAGATGAAAAAAACCATTTCAAACATGGGCACAGGCCTCCCTATTTCTGATAGGCATGGAAAAGTTTATCCCGGTCGTATAGCAGGTCCTTCCGGGTGTAATTGGCGGTTTCATAATTCTCCCGGAGAATGATCGCCCCGTAAGGGCAGGCTTCCTGGCAAAAACCGCAAAAGATACAGCGCAAAAGGTCGATCTCATAGACTTTTGGAAAACGCTGATGGGTTGGCCCCTCCGCCGGCTCTACCCGGATGCAATTGGCCGGACAGACCGCCGCGCAGAGCTCACAGGCCACACAGTTGATTTTCCCTTCTCCATCCCGCGTCAGCTCATGCAGGCCGCGGAAACGGGGGTACATAACCATCTTCTCCTCCGGATACTGGAGGGTCACTGGACGGGTGAAGAAGGTGCGCAAGGTTAACCCCAATCCTTTCAGCAACGGTTTAATCATCGCTATCCTCGCCGACTTGAATTCAATCTATTGCCCTGTAACGCTGCTCTGACCAACTTTTCTTAAGCCAGGAAGGACATGACCCCGGCTGTGATCAAAATGTTCAAGAGCGATAAGGGGAAAAGCACCTTCCAGCCGAATTTCATCAATTGATCATAACGGAAACGGGGATAGGTTGCCCGGATCCAGATAAAGAAAAAGATAAAGAGGAAGACTTTCATCAAAAACCAGATGATGGGGGGGAGCCAAGGACCGTGCCAGCCCCCGAAGAAAAGGGTGACCGCCAGCGAACTGACCACCAGGATGTGGGCATATTCCGCCAGGTAGTACAAGCCGAACTTCATCGAACTGTATTCGGTCTGGTACCCGGCCACTAATTCATTCTCACATTCCGTCAGGTCAAAGGGAGTGCGGCTACACTCTGCCACAGCGGAGATCAAGTAGATGATGAACCCGAGGGGCTGATAGACAATAAACCATACCTGAGATTGGGCTTCCACGATCTTCATGGTGGATAAAGACCCCGTGATCATCAGGACCCCGATGATGGAAAGCCCCAGGGGAAGTTCATAGCTGATCATCTGAGCCGAAGAGCGGATGGCCCCCAACAAAGAGTATTTGTTGTTGGATGCCCAACCTCCCATGACCACCCCATAAACTCCCAGGGAAGAGATGGCGAAGAGGTAAAGCAACCCTACGTTCACGTCCGCCACCACCATGTCCACCTTATACCCGAGGATGGTGATGTTGTCCCCGAAGGGAATAACGGCATAACTCATCAGCGCCGTAATCACAATGACGGTGGGGGCAAAGATGTAAATCAGCCGGTTGGCGTGGGGGATGATGATATCTTCCTTGAAAAAAAGTTTAATCCCATCGGCAATGGGCTGAAGTAATCCATAGGGCCCCGCCCGATTCGGCCCATAACGGACCTGCATATGGCCGAGAACCTTTCTCTCCATCAGGGTCATATAAGCGACGATGAGGAGCATAGCAGTAAAAACCACAAGCACTTTGACAAGGGCGATAAGAACGAAAGCCAGCATACCTTTCCCTCTTTCCGATGGGGTTTGAGGCTAAACCTTTTCTAATTGCACCCGGGTGATCGTTAAGTCACGCCCGGTCAGATGATTCCCCCCTCCTTGGCCAAAATGATAGGGGATGAAAAGAACGCCCGGAGCCGCTCCTGAGGAAATGGAAGCCTTAACGGTCACTTCCCCGTGTTGGGACCTGAGAATCACCTTTTGATGATTCTCCAGGCCGAGTCTGCGGGCGTCCGCAGGGTGCACTTGTACAAAACTTTCCGCCTGCAAACGGGCCAGTCCCGGACTCATCAGAGATAAAGATCCGGAATGAAACAGAGTGGGCCCCGTGATGAGGAACCAAGGAGATTCTGCGGCCGGGAGATCTTCCTCGTATACTGCCGGGAGGAATTTTCCTTTCCCTATGGGGAAATCTTTTTCATAAAGTATTGGCGTTCCCGGATGATCCGGCGCTACGCAGGGCCACTGCAACCCCACCGGGTTTTCCAGCCTGGGATAATCCATTCCCGCGTAAAGGGGTACGAGTTTCCTGATTTCGTCCATTACAGCCTTGGCGGAAGCTCCGGTAAGGGTGTATCCCGAGGCTTTAGCCAGTTGTTGGAAAATCCACAGGTCCGGCCGAGCCAGGCCCGGGGGATCCAGCGTGCGCCGAACCCGCTGGACTCTGCGCTCGGTATTGGTAAAGGTCCCTTCCTTCTCCACAAAAGAAGCCGCCGGAAGGACAACCTGCGCCAAAGATGCGGTCTCCGAGAGGAAACAATCCTGCACTACCAGGAAGTTTACCGCCGCCAGAGCTTTCTGGGTCCGGGAAGAATCAGGGTAGGTGACCACGGGATTCTCCCCGACGATGTACAATCCCTGAATTTTCCCTTCCTCGGCGGCCTGGAGGATCGCCAGGGCTCCCATTCCCGGTTGTTCCGGGATGGATATTTTCCAAGAATTTTCGAAGCGACTCCGTTCGGAAGAATTCTGCAAATGGGCGTAGCCGGGAAGCCAGTCGGGGGTCACCCCCATATCCAGGGCGCCCTGAGAATTGTTTTTCTCCCCGAGGATGAAAATCCCGGAACTCTCTTTCCCGAGCTGCCCGGTCAAAAGCGCTAAGTTGGAGGCGGCCAAGGCCAAGGCCCGGTCCTGCTTTCCCGAAAAAGTGCCGGTGGAAATTAAAATGACGCCTGCCGGTGCCTGGGCAAATAAGCGAGCCGCTGCCGTGAAAGAGGCCGCGGGAACTCCGGTTAGGGCTTCGACCTTCTCGGGAGAATAGTTCTCCAAGGACTGCTGCCAAGAGGCGAATCCTTCGGTCCACGATTGGATAAATTCCTCTTTAGCCAGGCCTTGCTGGAGGATGGCTTGCATCATACCGTTGACCAGGGCGACTTCGGTTCCGGGTTGGACCTGAAGGTTGAAGGCCGAAAATTTGTTCAAATATATATTGCGGCTGTTCACCACGATGAGCTTGGCCCTTCTCCGCTTCACGGCCAGAATGATCTCGGATTTGATTACCGGATGGGTCGCGGATAAATCCGAGCGCAAGGCGATGATAACGTCGGCTTTACGGATCTCGTTGATGGAGTTGGTCGTGGCGGCATATCCCAGGGAATCCTGCAAAGCCAGGTGGGCCGCATAACTATATCCGCCGGCGTGGTCTAAATGGTTGGTTCCCAGTACCCCCCGCACGAATTTCTGGAAAGAAAAAAGCTCTTCATTGGTCAACCGCGGGGAACACAAACCGGCGAGAGCCGTTCCGCCCTTCTCCGCTTTGATTGTTTTCCAGCGCTGGGTTACCAGGCCGATGGCTTCCTCCCAGGAAGCCTTGACCAAAGAACCATTTTTCTTGATCAAGGGGGTGGTCAGCCGCTCCCGGCTGTGAATATACTCCCATCCAAAACGCCCCTTCACGCAGAGGTTGCCTTGATTGATCCCCGTGTCCTCATTGGCCCGCACGCGTAGAATCCGGCCGTTTTTCGCCCCTACCGTAAACGTGCAGCCCACTCCGCAGTAGCCGCAGGTGGTGTTCGTTTCCTGCAGGTCCCAGACTCTGGCCTTATGAAGGAATATACGGTCGTTCAAGGCCCCCACCGGGCATACCGATAAGCATTGACCGCAAAATTCACAGTTCATGGGCCGGTCAAAATCCGTACCGATTTTCGTATTCCAACCCCGGTTCATAAAGGAGAGTTCATTGGCGCCTACGACTTCGTCGCAAATCCTGACGCACATGCCGCAGAGGATGCAACGGTTCACGTTGCGCTCGATAAATGGGGAGACGTGATCCGGGGGAAGGTTCGCCTTCTCTCCTTTAAAAGGATTCTCGACTACGCTGTATTCGTAGACCAGATTCTGCAACTGGCACTGACCTCCGGCATCGCACACCGGACAATCGAGTGGATGGGAGATGAGAATTAATTGCAGCTGAATCTTACGGGCCTTGATTACCTCGGGGGTGTTGGTCAGGATCTCCATGCCATTACGAACGGGGTTGAAGCAGGCGGGGGTCAACCCCTTGCGCCCTTTCTGTTGCACCACGCAAATGCGGCAGGCCCCGAAAGGCATAAGGCGCTTGTTGTTGCAGAGAGTGGGAATCTTAATCCCGGCTTTCTCGGCGGCCTCCACAATCATTGTGCCGGGTGGAACTGTGACTTGAACCCCATCGATTGTCAACGTAACCATCGTTTCCTCATTCCTTTATTTTTCACCACAGAGGACACAGAGAACGCAGAGATAAAATTAAAAACAAATTTCGAAATTTAAAATACAGAAAGGATTAAAATTTAAAATTTGATTTTGCTGTTTTATTTTTAATTCCTCTGGGTTCTCTGTGTGCTCTGTGGTAAAGGTATTACCCAATTGCCCAGAATTTACAGGCCCGAATACAGGACTTACACTTGGTACAAAGTTCCTGGTTGATCTTCGCCGGCTGCTTTTTTTCCCAGGTTACGGCGTCACTCGGGCAAGCCTTGAGACAGAGGCCGCACATCTTGCACTTTTCCGGATTTACTTCGAAGCGAATCAAGGCCGTACAGACTAAGGAGGAACAATGTTTGTCCTTGATGTGTTGATCGTACTCATGCCGGAAGTGGCGGATGCTCGAGAGCACCGGGTTAGGGGCAGATTGCCCGAGTCCGCAATGGGACATCCTTACAATGTGCCGGCCTAAGTCTTCTAAGAACTCCACGTCCCCTTCCTGGCCTTTGCCTCCCACAATACCCTCAAGCTTGTGGAGCATGACCGTCAACCCGATCCGGCAGGGGACGCATTTCCCGCAGGATTCCTCCACGCAGAAGTTGGTAAAGAATCGGGCGGAGTCCACCATACAAGTGGATTCGTCGCAGATGACGATCCCCCCAGAGCCCATAATTGCCCCTGTGGCCTCCAGAGATTCGTAATCTACCGGCGTATCCAGAAGGTGTTCGGGGACAAACCCACCCGACGGCCCTCCCAGTTGGGCAGCCTTGAACTTCTTCCGGTCCTTGATCCCTTCCCCGATGTCAAAAACGATCGAACGAAGGGTGATGCCCATGGGGACCTCAACCAAGCCGATATTATTTACGGACCCAGCTAAAGAAAAAACCTTGGTTCCCTTGCTCTTCTCCGTTCCCAGGCTATTGAACCACTTGGCCCCGTTAAGGATAATCCGGGGCACGTTGGCGAAGGTCTCCACATTGTTTAATACCGTAGGCTGACCCCAGAGGCCGGCTTCGGCAGAGCGGGGGGGTTTGGCTCTGGGCATTCCTCTCTTCCCTTCCAGGGAAAACATGAGAGCCGTGGATTCTCCGCAAACGAAGGCCCCCGCCCCCGGGTAAACAAAAGCGTCGAAGTCAAACCCCGTTCCAAAGATATCCTTCCCCAAAAGGCCATAGCTTCTGGCCTGCTCAATGGCCTGGTTCAAACGTTTGATAGCCAGAGGATACTCGGCGCGGACGTAAAGATATCCTTCGTTAGCATCGATCGATTTGGCGCAGATGGCCATGCCTTCCAGAACGGCATGGGGATCGGCTTCCAGGACAGAACGGTCCATGAATG
>JAURYC010000299.1 GCA_030654105.1 Deltaproteobacteria bacterium | reverse complement strand
TCTGTTCCGAGAGGCTACCGCTTTAGGGTATTCGCTACAACCAGTCCTGAAGTCCTTGCAGCAGGCACTGGACCAGGCAAGGGACCAAGCTGAGGGCGAGAGAACAGCAAAGGAACACCTAAAAGGGCAGTTTGATCTACTCGCAGCCGAAATAGAACGCTTCGGCAAGAAGAAACAGCGATACCTAAAAAGGATTGCGCGGCATGATTTCGATAATCGGTAAGGGTTTCGATATCCTTTTTATCTCGGAAATTTTGGCAAATTGCGGAGATTGGCACGTTCTCTGCTATTTTCCTATTGACCCAAATGGGGGATTTTGATACGTTGGCATCGTCATTGTCCTTCCTGTAAATGAGTAACCTAACATGCCAAAATCAATCTTCGCCAAGATTATCTCAGGTGGTCAGACCGGGGTAGAGCGAGCCGCCTTGGATATTGCTCTGGAGCAGGGTATTCCTTGCGGGGGATGGTGTCTTAAAGGGAGGATAGCGGAAGACGGACTAATTGATTCCCGGTACCCTCTCAGAGAAACCAACAGCAATTACTTATGGGTAAGGACAGAGAGAAATGTACATATATCCGACGGAACCCTGATCCTGACTTGGGGACCTCCAACAGGTGGGACAGCTTTGACCTTGAAATTAGCCCAAGGTTATAAAAAACCGTATATGGTTATTGATTTAAGAGGAGATGGTGCCTCCGCTAATATCAGGAAATGGGCTAAAATTCATCAGATACAGGTTCTGAACGTAGCTGGCCCAAGAGAAAGCAAGTTCCCAGGAATTTATGAGGAGGCTAAGAAATATTTGGGGCGCTTCTTGTAAATAGAGATTGAATGAGGGGGCCATGACAGAGAAGCTTGACCCAAAGAAACAGCAACTTTTGAAGAACTCCCGATGGAAGACCGACACCGGATACGGTTGATGATATACAAACCATTTATTGAAAAAATGGTGGGGATTTGGTAGGCTTTGTTACTGGCACGATAGTTACAATTTTTGAAGCTCAGTACTACCCCCCAGATGTAGTGTTTCCCTTTGATTCTATGTCTAAATTTTGACGCAAAAAGGAGCCAAAATTCCCCTTGACAGAATTTGCAGTCTTGATACCATTCGCAATATAGATTATCCCTTGTTCACAAAAAACCTCCCAACCCAACCTTTAACCTTCTGAGGCGTAAAATGAGAAGATGGGGTTTTCAAAAGATGACAATATGAAGGCTCCAGGGGGATTAAATATCTCTTTGGAGCCTTTTTGATTTATTTATCACCCTACTTCACTGCAAAAACCAGAAAGGAGGATTGTCGAATGCGTACAATGGTAATTATCGGGGCTATAGCTTTGGCTTTTTTGGCGGGGCAAGTATTGGGGGCTCCTACGGCAAAATACCTCATAGACTCAACCCCGGGTGAAGATGTGCTCATTAATCTTGACGAGTGGTTTTCGACGCACCCCGTAAAAGAGGGCCAATTGGGCCGTTCGGATAATGTTTTTTCATCCCCGCGCTCTGCCTTATTTATCGGTACCAGT
Organism: Deltaproteobacteria bacterium; assembly: GCA_030654105.1. NCBI lineage: Bacteria > Pseudomonadati > Myxococcota > Myxococcia > Deltaproteobacteria bacterium. Next base: position 2,095 of record JAURYC010000299.1, on the reverse strand, counting down.
AAGGATCCCAAAGGCATCGGGAGGCATATGCACGTTACTGTGGATGAACTTGTTTTTATCTATAAAGGTGAAGGTGAAATGTATATCAACGGCAAATGGGTTCCAGTGAAGGCGGGTGACCTGCATGTCTGTCCCCGCGGGGTGGCCCATGCTACACGTGCGCTTCCTGGTAAAGAATTATTGTCTTTTAATATGTTTTCACCGCCACAGCCAAAAGGTGCCCACGACCGCGTGATGATCGACGAATAGGAACAGATGGGCGAAGGAAGTGGAGCGGCCCATCCGCTGCTCCCAGGTTCATTTGCGGCCTGGGGATGAATCTAAACCCCACTTCTGAGCAGGAGGTGGGGTTTTTTGAGGAATGACTTCCGAGAATATGCATTCTGGGAAATAAAGGAGGTGAAAGAAGATTAACTCAGTCTTCATCACTTAAAATTATCTTTAAAAGGGAGGGGTTGACCATGGAAGAAGAGAAAAAGGACGGGATTAGCCGACGGGGTTTCTTGAAAGCCGTCGGGGTTATTGGAGCAGTTACCGTTGCTCAGAAAGCGATGGCTCAGATGCCCACTCTGGTGGCCGCCAACCCGCTGGTGGGGACCATTGACATGCATGTGCACGCAGGTCCAGATACGGCATCCCGCTCGGTGAATGATTTCGAGTTGGCCCAGAAGGCTAAAGAGCTGGGAATGCGCGGAGTGGTGACTAAAAATCATGAATTTATCACTAATGACCGGGCCTACCTGGTGCGACAAATTATCCCGGGAATTGAAGTGTTCGGAGGAATTACTCTGAATGAGTCGGTGGGCGGGATCAACCCCGAGGCGGTGGATCTAATGATTAAGTTCACCGGCGGCTGCGGGAAGATCGTCTGGTTGCCCACCCATGGTTCGGCCAATCACAAATCCTTCTTTGCCAAGAAGGCTGACGCGGGAGGAATCCGGGTAATTGATGCTTCCGGTAGCGTGGTCCCCGAGCTGCGAAAAGTCTTGAAGCTGATTGCGAAAGCCGACATTATTTTTGCAACCGGCCACGTCTCGGGCAAAGAAATTCTCGCTTCCGTCAAGGCTGCCAAGCAGGAGGGGGTGCGAAAGGTTTTGGTGACTCACGCCATGCAATCCCCGGGTGAATTATCTATCGATGATTTGAAACGTTGTGTAGAGGCTGGAGCTTTCATTGAACACTGTTATCTTACGTATTTGATGGGACCACAAGCAGCCTTGGGCTGGATGAAGGGCTGGAAGCATATCCCAATTGAAGAATTCGCAAAAGCCATCAAAGAAGTAGGGGCGGAGAATTGTGTTATTGCCACGGACCTTGGCCAGTACATGAACCCCATCCCTGCTGATGGAATGAAGGAGTTTATCCTTGCTCTGATGAGCAAGGGCATAACCCAAGAGCAGATCAACTTGATGGCCAAGAAAAACCCAGCCCGGCTGTTAGGGCTTGAACCTATGTGAAGGTGAAATCGGAGGGGGATGGCTGGAGGAACTACCCACTACCTCCTTCACTCCTTTAAAGGAATGATTTCCGAGAATAAGCATTCTGGGAAATTCAAAGAACAAAGACCTGGTCAGAAATGACCAGGTCTTTTTCATGTTATCCACATTTCAAATAGTAATTGTTAAATCTAAATGCCGTGTCAGGGTGAAGAGTAGGTGAAAGCGTCACTTACGACTGTCCTGCAAACTATCTGCTAGCTTATGCTCTTTCTCATGCGTTTCCAACAGATCAGGTTCGACGTCTGCGCATTTAATTCTAGGCGCCTATTATTGGTTGACGCCTTTATTCCTTTGTTCCAATATCCTCGTATAGCCGGAGTCCGTTTGTCTTTCCACCCGCTCCGTCCTACTCGCCCATACAGCCAGGTCCGACGCCGCAACCCGCTCCTGCAGCGCCGCCGGGTCCCTCGACATTAACCAAGGAAAAAGGGGTAGTTAATCCTCGAACGGGTGAGTTTTTGCCGGGAACCTTTGGCGGGGTAATAGATCCCAAGACAGGAGTTGTTTGGCCTAAAGTTGAGGGTGGATACCACAACCCGAAGACAGGGGAGATCATTCCCAAAACGGAATAGCCATTCGTATTAATTTAGCGTTTT
>JAURYC010000298.1 GCA_030654105.1 Deltaproteobacteria bacterium | reverse complement strand
CGCCCAGGCGCTCGAGCGGCACCGCGTTGAGGGCGCCTCGGTCGCGCCCAGAGCACCAGTTGAATAGATCTCCTAACCTCAGCATGCACCCGACGCCCGCAAGCGGGCGCGGGTGACGCCGGACGTTGGCCGTTGAAAAACAGCGCTCTTCCCGGATATTCTCATCTATGATACGATGAGAGGGGAAGGAGGAAAAAGGAAATGAGGAAAATCTCCGAGGTCAAGGTATTGCAGGGGTATCGCCTGGAATTGGTATTTGATGACGGAGCGCGTGGGGTGGTGGATCTTTCCGGCTTAGCCGGCAAAGGCGTTTTCGCCATGTGGTGCAACCGTCGAATTTTTGAGCAGGTCCGGATCGGTTCATTTGGCGAGCTTATCTGGGGCGACCAAATTGATCTTTGCCCAGATGCCTTGTATCTTAAAGCAACGGGCAAGAGGCCGGAAGACGTTTTCCCCGCCTTGCGCTGCGAGTCCTCCCATGCCTGAGATCAGTCGCTTCTTTGGCATCGTCATCAAGATGTTCTTTGACGATCACAATCCGCCCCATTTCCATGCGGAGTACAGCGGCTACGTTGCTCTGATCGACATCCGCAACCTGTCCGCCTTCTCTGGCCGCTTGCCGCCTCGCGTGATGGGACTCGTGATCGAGTGGGCAACAATCCACCAAGAGGAGCTCTTCGCTAACTGGGAGAGGGCGCGGGCTCAGCAGGAACCGCAGAAGATTGCCCCGCTCGAATAGGTCCAGCCAATAATTGTTATCTGGCTATTACGAATTAGATCTAAAATAAAGGTCTACCCCCTCACTCCAGCGGACGCCCTGAGATGGCAACTTTGAAGACGTAAGGGGCAAGGTATTTCAGGCTTGCTTCGCTACAGCCCACGGCCTGGGAGCTGCCGCTTGATCTGTTTTTCCAGTCCCGCCTTGCTTGTGGTCTTTTCGGTTGACATGCACCTCCGTTTTTCGTATATTCAGCCTAACCAAAAGCGAGTTTTTAGTGCGCCAGGCAAAGCCTGGGGAATCCAGTTGGCTGAGAAGCCAGCCTGACAAAGTTAGCCGACCGTCAGAACCGAGTTTTGCATTTATGCGGGTAACCGTATGAGTGAAGCGTAAACAGGGTGACAGCAGGCCGTAATCCGAAATGGGTGAAGGAGTTCAGCCTCGAAAACGCTAATGTTGTGGAGCGAGCCCAAGGGATTAAGAACCCTGAAGGCAGCAACGAAGCCATCGTTAAAGGCGAGATGGCGGATACTCCACCGGGGTCATAGTCCACGGCATGTTGTTCAAGGGATTCTTCAGGAACCTGGGAGGACCTGTGCCTTCCTCTGATAAAGGGGTACTCAAAACCGAGGAAACGAGGGTTAAGGATGAGGTACAGGTAGTCGGATCAACTCATAGTACTGATGAAGCCGGGTAATGCCGGTGGAGGGAAGGGGTTGACAGGCAGGTGTATCGAGGAGGGGAAACAATGCAGGACACAGAGCCCGGAAAAGCATTGTCAACGGAACTGAATCGGCTATCAGAGATTGCGGCAAGAGATTCAAAGATTAAATTCACTTCATTAGCCCACCTATTGACCGAAGAATTCCTGAAGGGTTGTTACCGCGAGCTGAACCATCAGGCGGCAGCCGGTATAGACCAGGTAAGTTATGAGTCCTACGGAGAGGAACTGGATAGGAACATAGCGGATCTGGTAAAGCGGTTGCGGGAGAATCGATACAGAGCGAATGACATTCGCCGGGTATGGATACCGAAGCCCGATGGGAGGGAGCGGCCTTTAGGGATTCCTGTTCTGGAGGACAGGATTGTACAGAGAGGGGTGGCGAAGATATTGAGCGCCATTTATGAGCAAGACTTTCTGGACGTATCCTATGGATTCCGGGAGGGGAAGAGCGGGCACGATGCGCTTAAGACGCTGGAGTTGAGCATTATGAAAGGCGGGGTGAACTACCTGATAGATGTGGACATCAAAGGGTATTTTGATCACGTGGATCATAAGTGGCTCATGCGGATGCTCAAAGAGCGGATTGTGGATCGCACGATCCTGCGGTTGATAGGGAAATGGCTGAAGGCTGGAGTAATGGAGGGAGGGGAAAGGATACGCAATGAAGTAGGGGTACCCCAGGGTGGCGTTATATCTCCGCTTCTGGCCAATATCTGCTTGCACTACGTTCTTGATCTGTGGATCATGCGGAAGGTAAGGAGAGAATTGGCAGGCAGAATATACCTGATCCGATACGCCGATGATTTTGTCATCGGATGCACCGACAGGGAAGATGCGCAGAAGGTATGGGAAATGTTGCCGGACAGGCTGAAGCAGTTTGGTCTGGAACTATCCCTGGAGAAGAGCCGGATGATGGAATTTGGCAGGAGGGCGTATCTGGAGGGAAAGAAGGAGGGTAGCAGGTTAGGCACGTTTGACTTTCTTGGCTTTACGCATTACATGACCCGTAGCCGCAGAGGTGGCGCAAGACTGGGACGGAAGACGATCGGGAAGCGACACAGCAGGACCCTGATCGCCTTGAATGACAAGCTGAGGAAACTGCGCAATCTGTTATCATTCCGGGAACTCCATAGGCATGTATGCCGGGTTCTCAAGGGGTATTACAACTACTACGGATTTGCGGGAAATGCAGCAACGCTGAATAAATTTGCCTATGCGGTAGAGCGGAAGTGGTTCAAGTGGCTCAACAGGCGGAGTCAGCGGAAGAGTTTCAACTGGGAAGAATTCCAGGAGCGACTTAAGCGTTTTCCCTTACCAAGACCCAGGATAGTGAAAGGTTACTCTTGGATTTATGCCACAGGCATGTGAACCTGTCTGAAGAGCCGGATGCAGGAAATCTGCCCGTCCGGTTCTGTGAGGGGCCGGAGCCAACGGATATAGGGTTGAAATAGTGTGGCACCGCCGGGAAAACCAGGCGGCAAACGGAGAAAACAAACCTCAACCTGTGGTATCTGGAGAAACCGGTCTACTCGACTCAATCGCGGGTATTGTCTGTGAACCGTATCCTTTTTTTCTGACACTGACACTGACACAGACACAAACCACTTACTTTAAAAGCTGCCGCGCAAGGCAAGGTGAAAGACCACATCGGGAGAGGCGCGATTCAAGGGGTCTTCTGTGACCCCGAGGTCCAGGTTTATATTTTTCGAAAAAGATAGCGTCCCTCCGATGGTCAGCTGTACCGACCCAGCGTTCAGTTCTTCGAGTCCGCTATCCTTGTAAAACGAGGTGTGCCCATTGGCCTGGATCTTAAAAGCGATCCAGCGGGCAGGACTCCATCCAAGGCCTAAAACCCCAAACCCCACCCAATTACGCTGTTGATCTTTCAGAACGTCCCCGTCCGTCATGCCCATGACCCCGCCCGCCCCAAAGAGGGTCATATGGCCGATGCCCGGCCGGAAGTCTTCTCCGGCAGTCATCCATAGAGAAAGATCGGTGCTCCCGCTTCCATGGAGTTGTTGGCTGTCTCCGGTAGGCAGCTTGAGCGAGGCCCGCAGGGATATGGCCCGGGAGGGCTTGACTGCGCTTTGATAGAGTTGGAAGCCGCCCATAAGTTGGATATCTCCGATTCCATTGCTGGATTTGTTGACCTTGAGGAGAACCTGCCGGTCTTTTTGGTACTGGTAGAGCAAGCGATTCTTCGGCGCCTGATCCCGGCCCCCCGCGGGAAAGCCGAAGGTATTGTGATACCAGTCAATAAACCCATCCGTAAAGCCGCCCCCCTCGATGATGTAGGGAATCGCCAGCCCGAACTCAAAATTCTTGGAGATCCCGTATCGTGAATCCAGGCTGATGCGGGTTCTTTGTCCATCGAGGATGATGCTTTCCCGCTGATTCTGGTCTTCGATAAAATGATTCGTCAGGTCAACGATGAACCTCAGGTCTGCCTTTCGGGCGGGAACCAAGGAGGGTTCTCCGATCGAAGGCAAACCGAAGATCTGAATCACCGGGCTTTGGTTCTGGGTATAGAAAGGGGTGATTTCAGCAGCCGGAAGAGAAGGAGGAAAGAATAGGGCACCCCACCCCATAGCCACAGCAATATAAATTCGAAGACGCTTTGGCATGATTTTCATCCACCGGGAAAAAATTTGGAGTCATACTATCAACTGCACCCATTCTTGTCCATGAAAATTGAGGTATGGTTTCCGGACTTGGCCCCTCAACGTCGTATCCATTTCCTTTTATAGGCGTTCCATGTTAGAATCTCAAATTTATCTTATTTCCCTGTTGATTTCACCCTCACGGCACACGGCATGATGATAAGAACTTGCGCTTTTCTCCTCTTTTTCTTATGGGGAATGTTTCAGATGGGTGCGGATGGTTTTCGCACAGCCACGGCTTCCGAAGGAGTCATGGAAAGGACGCAGGAGGTCGGACCTCATCTGCGGGAAACAGATCAAATGGAAAATACGGCCCATGCCACTCATCGCTCATGGAACGTCTATCTCGAATGGAATGAACCGGGCTGTTCCGGGAGGCAGATCTTCAGGGAGATGGGAACAACCGAAGATCCGAAAATTACCCCTACCTTCGGCCTGGGCTTTTGCCAGGTAATCGATTCGGAAGGCAGGTACACGTTGCTGAATGAAGGGGAGAACCCTTTATTCGATGCGGGCCAGAAAGAGCGCAGCGAACCCCAGCGGGATTGGAGGGGCATCGGAAGGGATACGGCCTTTTTCATGAGTTACCAGGTTGTTTTTGCCGGCTTCCTGTATCTTCTGCCGGAGAGTGTGACCAGTTGGACGAAGGAGCAGAAAAAAGCAACCGTGAAAAAATGGAAAGAAAACGTTCAAAATCCGGTCTGGGATAAGGATAAATGGTGGATTAACTACATAGGCCACCCCTATTTCGGCGCCACCTATTATATTCGGGCCCGCGAGCGGGGTTTCGGCGAATTCGGTTCCTTCGGGTACTCGGCACTGCTTTCGGCCCTCTATGAATTCGGAATCGAGGCCTTTTTCGAACCCCCTTCCTACCAGGATCTGATTGTCACCCCGGTGGGGGGATATCTCGTCGGAAAGTTTGTCTTCGAGCCCATTCGCGAGAACATCAAGGCCAAAACCCAACTGGCATGGTATGACCATGCCGCTTTGATCCTGACGGATCCCCTGGGGGCGATGAACAGCGTATTCGAATGGGCACTGGGCATCCAGTCGGACATTCGAGTTCAATTCCATTCCCCCAATCGGAAGCACATGGCCGTTGCTCCCCCTGCGGGCACGTCTCTGGAGTGGCAGGAAGTAAGATTTTTCCGCCCCGATGGGGTGAGCATTCAGTTACAGGTGGAGTGGAAATAAAAGCCAAATTCAACCTAAGCTCTCAAACTCCCTATTTGGAATGCTTATTTCATTGAATTTCAACCAGGAATCCTTGCTCTTTCAGTCTTTACGAACTGCACCTTTGCAAGTGCAATCGCCGTTCAAGGATTAGCCTGGCAGTATCTGTTAATTCGAGTCTTACTTCTTCCAAATAAATATTTCTTCGCTATTCCTTACCGGTAAACAGGCCATAAAGTTTCTTGTTTATTTCTTCATCCATCTCTCCATCCTTGGCTTTCTGGAAGAATAAGGACTTTATCGGATCAGCCAATATACGACCGATTTTGAGGCCCAGGCGTGGGTCTTTGTACTGAAAGAAATCTTCCATGTAGCCAAATATGGAATAAAACGGTCGTGACCCTTTAATATATTGATAATTATTTAATCATTCTCTGTGACAGAGCAGTTCTTCCAACGTCCAAACATGATTACTGATCCCTGCTGCCATGGCAGGGGTGCGAAGAACCCAAACGTGATCCCCCTTAGATCGGGCTCTCAACCGCAGGGCCCGATGTGGCTTTACAAAATTATCATGGGCATCAATAAAATCGAGGGCATTTTGGAGTTCTCGACGGTTCTTTGAAAACCCCAAGGTCTTACGGGCCAGACGGCGGAGTTCCTGGCGCAGTGTTAGATTATCTCGTTCGATGTAAGCGGTGTTAATCTGTCCTTCGCTCCCATCGGCTCGTTTCAAGGAAGCGGCCTGAGCTTCGACGGGACGGCGTTTCCCGAAGATGACGCTGCGGGTTACCTTGACCACTCGCCCTCCCTGACGCTCTTTATGAACCTGAGCATACCTTAGGGCAGGGGAAGGAACCCGGCGGGGTTTCGGCAGGCGTCCCCTTAATCCTTTCGGGACAGGCTTTTCCCATTGACCAAAGAGTTCTAAAAGGACTTCGGCATAATGCCGGAGGGAGTCGGAAGTAAAGAGGGGAAGCGAATCGTCCAGACGCCTTCGGATCTTGCGCAGGAGTCGCCGGGCGCTATAAAGATTTCGATTCCCCACCAATGAGGCCAAACGGAGACGAAACTCTGGGGCGAAGGCCCGCCAGATCCAAGTCGTTCCCAAACTACGGCCCCGTCCTTTTGGGGGGAGAAACGGGGCTGTCGGGTTGGCGGTCCATGGAGATTTTGGTGTTTTTTTTAACGAAGGTCCAAAGCTCATCTACTTGGACTTGGGAGAGTTTGAGGTCCCGAAGGAGCATATCGCTAACCTGCTCACAATGCAGAGCAGCCACCGCCAACCACCTCCGGATGGTATCGAGCTTGATCTCCAAGACGCGGGAGGTGCCCCGAAGTCCCAGGCCCTCGGCCAGCAGCTGCAGGCCCATAAGGGCTCTCTTCTTGGGGCTACGAAGATTGAAGAAGGCGGTGCCGGTACGACTGGAAAAAGCCTTGCCACAAGTACGGCATAAAAAGAGCCGGGCTTTGCCGGTACTTCGGGTTCGGTAGGTCCCATTGGAGACCACATTGCCCAGTCCTTTTTTCCTATGGTGTTTACATTTGGGATTGGGACAACCGATATCAAAGTATTTTGGTTTCGGGCCACGTTTCTTCTTAGCTCTTTTAGCCATCCCCTCCTCCTTTCTGAAGAGAGGATAGCATAAAGTGAATATATTATCAATATATTAAAGGGTCACGACC
>JAURYC010000297.1 GCA_030654105.1 Deltaproteobacteria bacterium | reverse complement strand
GCTGACGCCGAGGTCACTGAGGCGGCGGAGTATTACGAGAGTCGTTCGCTCGGTTTAGGTTCCGAGTTGCTCGGCGAGGTGGAGAAAGCGCTCGGCCAGATTTCAACGAATCCCGAGGCTTGCCAGCGGATTGGAAGGCGAAAGCGCCTAAAGGACACGGGAGAGCAAGAAGGCCCAACAAGCCGCTCCACCGGACCGAGATAAAGCCCTCGTCCGGTGAGCAGGAACGTAGCGATTGAAAAAAGCCTATATCTGGAGTATCATAGATTTTATGGGAGGATGGCGAAACATGCTAGGAAAAGCAGATATTCTTAGGCTTAGCGTCTCTGAACGAATTCAACTTGTTCAGGATATTTGGGACAGTATTACGGAAGTGCCCGACTCTGTCACTCTGACGGATGAGCAGAAAGCCGAACTCGACCGACGACTCGATGCCTATCACATGGATCCTAATGCCGGTTCGCCATGGTCTGTTGTGCGTGAGCGATTCAAGAGCCGAGCATGAGTCGAGAGCTTATCGTCCGTCCGGAGGTGGAAGCTGAGTTAGCCGAATCTTTCGAACCGTGCTTATTCTCGCTGTATTCCATGCCAAGCGTAATCCCCAGAGCTGGCAAGAAAGAATCTAAATCCCTACGAACAAATCACGTCTGAGCACATTACAATTGTCCCATTTTCAAGAGAGAAATTCCTTGGTTTTTTTAATCTTCTCTGTTATTTTAAACTTTCCTTAAATTTAATAGAACGCAGATTTGCGCAGATAACAACGGATCATTATTTTCTTTTTAGTTTATCCTGATAATCTGTGTTTACCCTTTTGGATAGTAAACATCTAACAGGGTGAATCCGTGTCCAAAAAGGAAATTCCTATACAATTAAATTATTTGAAGGTATTCATTGATTGGAAATGTTTATCAAGCCAGATTTAATTCTCCTGCACGCTCCCTCCGTCTATGATTTCCGTAAGCTCCCGATTCTCTTCGGGCCCATCTCTGACCTCGTTCCGTCAACGCCCATTTTTGAGATGTACCCGGTCGGTTTCTCTTCCATTGCCGAGCATTTGGAAAGGAATAAGATTCATGTCCGGATCATCAACCTGGCTCTGCGGATGCTTAAAGATGACCATTTCGATGCCGCAAGGCTGATCGCCAAGCTCCGTCCCCGAGCCTTCGGAATAGACCTGCACTGGCTTCCCCATGCCCACGGTTCCTTGGAAATCGCTGCCCTCTGCAAAAAACGTCACCCTGATATTCCCGTAATCCTTGGCGGCTATTCCGCCACCTACTTTCACGAAGAACTGATCCGCTACCCCCAGGTGGATTTTGTGGTCCGGGGAGATTCGGCAGAAGAACCTCTGCGCCAACTTCTGGTGGCCCTGAAGGAGAACAAATCCTTAGGAGAGGTCCCGAACCTAACCTGGAAAGATGGGAAGAAAGAGGTGCACGCTAACCCCCTGACCCATGTCCTTCTGGCCTTGGACGAATACTCGAACAATTACTCCAACCTCTTTCGCTCGGCGATGAAATACCTTGACCTAAAATCTTTAATCCCTATCCATGACTGGTGGGAGTACCCGATTACTGCCGTCATGACCTGCCGGGGGTGTACCCACAACTGCGTCTTCTGCGGGGGATCTCGTTTCGGGCTGGATCGATTCTGTTCCAGGGAATCCTGCGCCTTTCGCAGCCCGGAAAAGGTTGCCGATGATATTCTTTCCATCTCCAGGTACACCAATGCTCCCATCTTCGTCGTTGGAGACCTGAGGCAGGCAGGGGAGAGCTATGGTCAAACCCTTCTTTCTCGAATCCGGCCTGTCCGGCCGAAAAATCAGGTGGTCCTGGAACTTTTCACCCCGGCTGCGGAATCCTATTTCCAGATGGTTGCCGAGGCTTTTCCCAACTTTAATTTTGAGACCTCTCCCGAATCCCACGACGAGAAAGTCCGGCGGGCAACGGGAAAATTCTACACCAATGAAGAGATGGAGAAGTCGATCCGTTTCGCCCTGGATTCTGGCTGCTCCAAGTTCGATGTCTTTTTCATGATCGGGCTTCCCCAGCAGACCCCGGCTTCGGTAATGGAGACCATTGATTATTGCGAATACCTGATGAAAACTTTTGGCCGGCGCCTGAATCCTTTCATCTCTCCGCTGGCTCCTTTCCTCGACCCTGGTTCGATCGCTTTCGAAAAAGCCGATGAGGTGGGCTACCGGGTATTCTGTAAGAACCTGGAGGATTACCGGAAAGCTCTCTTAGCTCCGAGCTGGAAGTATACTTTGAGTTATGAGACGAAATGGATGACCCGCGATGACATCGTCGAAAGCTCCTACCAGGCCGGGCTTCGTTTAAACCGTTTGAAGGAGCACTTTGGCCTGCTGGAGAAGGAGACCGCTGACCGGACGGAGAAGCGTATCCTCCTGGCGATGGACATGATCCGGCAGGTGGATGAGATCATCTTATTAGGCGAACCGGAACGTAGCCGAAAACTCATGGCTTTGAAGGAAACTTTCGATCGGGTAAGCATGTCCACGGTTTGCGACAAGGAAGAGATTAAGTGGCCCGTCTTCCGGTGGCGCTTGAATTTTCCCAACATCATCCGCGCCCTCTTCCAGCGGAATGCGAGTTAACCTTCAGGCTTCCCCCCTCACCCTCCCCTCTCCTCTGAATCCGGGGGAGAGGGATGGGGGGAATGTGCTTGGGGGGCGAAGGACCATTTGCCCAACCTAATTTTCCTGAGGCGATAAATAATGGAAGAATCTGAACCCATTGAACTCCCGATCGATGGAATCCTTGACTTACATACCTTTCAGCCGAAGGAAGTGAAAGATCTCTTGCCCGATTACCTGGCCGCCTGCAGAGAGCAAGGGATCCTTCAAGTTCGCGTGATTCACGGGAAAGGGACTGGAGCCCTACGGAAAACGGTTCACTCCATCCTTGGCCGGCTGCCGGAAGTAATTTCCTTTAGGTTAGCAGGAGAAGATGCCGGAGGGTGGGGGGCTACTCTCGTGGAACTTAAGCCAGCGGGAGACGCTTCTTCGATCTCCCTACCCCTACGCTCTCGGCGAGGAGGGGAATAGGTTGCAAAAAAAAATTCAGAGGGCAACCGTAGGAATGTCTGCAGTGGCGCTTTAATACGTCCCTTTCGGAATGATCTCTTTGGAAAAGAGCTGACCCTATAAAGAATATTTTTTCAAATTTTAATCACCGGGAATAACAACAATTTTCATCTTTTCGCCGTTGGCGGGAGGGCCGAACCGATCCGCGGATCCTCCGCGATCAGAGGGAAGGATAATCTCAACCTGATTGAGTTGCCCGCAAGAGGGGCAGGTAATGCGCAACTTACGGGTGGCTTCGGTAAATTCAACCTCGATAGATTGAGCACAGGATTCATTGCAGCAATGAATCCATTCTTTGAATCTCTCCATATCAATCCTCATCCTTTCCACGCCAAGCCTTGATGAAGGCTGCCCCCACGATCCATAGGACAACGACCATGATCCCCCATATAATGGGGTTGAAGAGGACATACTCTTTTAGGTATTGGATCATGGGTTAAAAGGTTCCCCTTACTTTCTATTTTCTCTCAATCAAAGATCGTTGCCAAGTAAAATGTCGCTCTGGCCAGGTAATTATGACAATTTTTTGTTGGCAATTCAAAGAATTCCCGCTAAGATAAACTAAGCATATAGAGACGGTCCATTACTCACCCATCTCAATATTGATGATCACGTAAAATGCCTTCAGAGGCATGGCAAAGTAGGGGCACGGTCACCATGCCCCTACATCAGATGCCAGGCGCGCAAGTCCTGAGGAGTGAGGCGTACTTTGGGGTACGCCGCAACGATTCACCCCGTTAGATTGACCCCAAGATGATTCTTCCTCTTGGAAATCAGATCCCCGCCCTATACCCCCAATGCGGAGTTTCTGATCTAACGGGGCGGGGGATGCAGCGCAATCCGCCTTAGGCGGACAGATGGACTTTTTACGAGATCATCAATATTTAATCGTCAATCCAGTAAACAGGAGGAAAGGGAATGAAATTTAAGCCCGAAGAGGTAATCTTTCACCGAGAGGAATACCAGGCCTTTTTAGGCGAGATGCGACCCAAAGATTATCCGCCGCTGATGAAGAAACAAGTTGTCGGGACAGTGGCTTTACGCCATCGTCGGCCTAACCCTTACCATAAGGAGGGCAAAGCCCTGGTCTCTTTCGTCGTCACCAGTAATGATGTCAAAAGTGACATCCGTAAGGCTGTGGCGTTGCTTGGAGGATTGGATAAATCCATTAAACCGCAAGACCGCATTCTTCTCAAGCCCAACTTTAACAGCGATGACCCCCCCCCAGGCTCAACGGCCCTGGACTTTTTGGTGGCGGTCATCGACCTGCTGCGAGAGCAAGGCTGTACTAAAATCTCCGTCGGAGAGAGCGTAGGACGGCCCTGGGTGCCGACTGAGAAGGTTTTTAAGAATGCCGGTCTTTTGTCCAGGATGGCCGAAATGAAGATTCCCCTCCTGGATTTTGATAAATCCCAATTCTTAAATGTGCCCATTTCAGGAGAATACCTCGACCTCATCGCTTACCCCAAGGATCTGGAAAGCTTCGATAAAATCATCTACTTACCCACGATGAAGACCCACTACCTGGCCGGGTTTTCCATGAGCCTAAAGCTTACTGTGGGCATGACCCACCTGGCCGACCGAACCCTCCTCCATGGGGATAACAACATGTTTGTTTCCCAACGGGCTGTAGAAATGAGCATCCCCGTCAAGCCCGATCTGATCATCATGGATGGACGAGTCTCCTTCGTCAGTGGTGGGCCGGCTATCGGGCTGGCTGTCCATCCAGGAGTCGTCCTGGCTTCTGGGGATCCAGTGGCTCTGGACGTGCAGGGGGTTCGGCTCCTCCAGAACTACGCCGCCGTCAACCACCTGACGGGTGATGCCTGGAACCTGCCTCAGATCAAAACCGCAGTAAAACATGGACTGGGAATCCAGCATGATGGCCAATTGCTTTTGGTCCGGTAGTTTCGCTTAAAGCTCAAAGAGCAAAGAGCTGGGGGGATATAAGGGAAGGAGTTTACCCTGGAAGACCTCTGGCCCGTGTCCCCGGACTTACCCTCGAAGAATTTTTACAAAAAGGCTGAGGGAGAATGCCCGAGCATGAATTTTTTGGGCCAGTAACAAAAGGGGAAAGCCTCTTTTAATCTCCTGAAGAACTCCCCCGGCGAAATTTGCCAAAGTCGGGCTTGCGTTTTTCTAGAAAGGCATCCATTCCTTCGGTGAGTTCCGCCGACCCGTAAGTCAACCCTAACATCTCGCTTCCGGCATACGAGGAAGCCAGTAGGAGATCAAGGGCGTGGTTGAAAGATGCCCTCGCGATTTTAATGGCCTGAGGGCTCATTTCCAAAATTCTCTTGGCCCAGGCCTCGGCCTCTTCCATGAGTTTGTCAGCTGGAACGACTTTGTTGCACAATCCCATCTTTTCAGCCTCCCGGGCGTCGTACCTTTTGCACAGGAAGACCATCTCGCGAGCTTTCTTTTCCCCCACAATCCTGGGAAGCAGCTGAATGCCCCACCAGATGGGAGAGCTGCCCACCGTCGGCCCCACCTGGCCGAAAACAGCTGTTTCCGAAGCAATGGTGATATCGCAGAGCACGTTGAGCTCGTTGCCGCCACCCAGGCAATACCCGTTTACCGCTGCGATGATCGGCTTACTCAGCCAACGCATGGTGTTGGAAAGTTGGAGGCATTTGCCCAACCACGCTCTGCCGATGCTGGGAGTGAGTTTCCCCATGACCGAGATATCCCCTCCCGAGCAAAAGGCCTTCTCCCCGGCGCCGGTGAAAATGACCACTCCCACTGTTTCGTCCGCTTCGGCTCTCTCAAAAGCATCAATAAGTTCATCCACGGTTTTTACCCGAAAAGCGTTGTACACCTTGGGCCGATTGATGACGATCTTGGCGATTCCCTCCTTCGCCTCGTAGAGAATATCTTCATAATCCATTGCTCCCTCCTAAAATTTGTAGTTTCCCTACCTGTTTTCCTTTTTGGAAGGCAGATTATCACAGGGCCGAGAGCTTTTCAACTTCTTTTATCCTTTTTTTCTTTCCTGCCCTTCCCCGCTCCTTAAATTCCGCTTCCTCCATAAAACTTATTAACCTGTTGTTTAGGAATCAGTTTGCTTGAGAGTTATCGTTACCGGTGGCTTTCTCAGGCTCGGGGGCCAGGGCGCTTCGCT
>JAURYC010000296.1 GCA_030654105.1 Deltaproteobacteria bacterium | reverse complement strand
AGCAAGAAAAACAAGCTTAAGGAAAGTGTGGGTTCCCGCAAAGAGTAAGAGTTGCCTTATTTTTCGGATAAAATTTAACTTTCAGATGTAAAATGGCTATGCAAATTTCAGGATGCAAAGATATTAATTTTAAATTCATTTAAAGGAGAACTTAGATGAAAGCAATCATTAAAGACAAACCCGAGCCAGGGGCCTCATGGAGGGAGGTGGAAATCCCCAAACCGGGGCCTAAAGATGTACTCATCCGGGTCAAAGTCGGAGCCATCTGTGGCTCAGACGTACACATCTTTGAATGGGACCCCTGGGCCCAGTCCGTAGTCCCGGGGCTTCCCCAGATTCTGGGACATGAATTCGCCGGAGAAGTGGTCGAAGTGGGGAAGGAAGTCCACCACCTTAAACCAGGGGACCATGTGGCCGGAGAGACTCATATCCCCTGTGATAATTGTTATTTTTGTTTGACCGGGCAGCGACATATCTGCATAGGAATGAAAGTTTACGGGGTCCACAGCCAGGGAATTTTTTCCGAATACACCACGGTTCCGGAACCTTGCGCAGTAAAGATCCCCCAGGAGATTCCTTTTGTTGCCGCAGCCATGATGGAGCCATGCGGGGTAGCCGTCCATGGGCTTTCCAAAGGTGTTGTTTCCGGGAAAAGCCTGGCCATTTTCGGCTGCGGGCCTATCGGATTATTCGGAGTCCAGGCGGCCGTAGCCTACGGGGCGGCGAAAGTTTATGCCATTGATATCAGCGAGAACCGGCTGGAAATGGCCCAGTCGTTTGGAGCGATCAGGGTTTTCAATGCGGCCAAAGACCCGCTGGAAAAGATCATCCTGGAAGATACTGGAGGTATCGGTGTAGACATGGTCCTGGAGGTCTCGGGCAATCAGAAGGCCTATGATCAAGGTTTGCGCATTCTACGCAAAGCTGGAACTTTTGTCATTATCGGGGTGGCCGCCAAGCCCATCCAGCTGGAAATTCCCACCAACATCATGTATAAGGAGGCCAAACTTTTCGGTATTACCGGAAGAGAGATGTATGAAACCTGGTACCAGGTTTTGGGATTGATTCAATCCGGGAAAGTAAATCTCGCCAAAGTAGTCTCCCATCAGTTACCCCCGGAAAAATTCGAAGAAGGGTTCAAAGTGGCCAAGGAGGCCCAGCACGGGAAGGTAGCGTTTATCTTCGGTTAAAAGCTTTTCATAATAGGACGCAGATTTGCGCAGATATACGCGGAAAAATATTTACCTCTTCTTGATCCTAATAACCATCTCCTTCCCTATTTAATGAGTTCCCCAGGAAGCTTTACCCCTTTTTCCTTCCAGAATTTCACTGCCCCCGGGTGGATAGGGATGCCGATTTTCTCGATTGAAGAAAATTTTGGCCCGGCCGTAATCCAGTAATTCAGAACCTTTCCTAAAAGCTCCTTGTTCTTGGGCTCCTGGGTCACTTTGAGGATATCATATACGACCAATTCCGGCATACTCGCCTGGGCTACCCAGTACATGGACCAGAAGAAAGCTTTCCTCTCCCGATCCGCATTTTCCCCGGGGGCCTTGTTGGGCGGGATCATACCCAGGTACAGGTAGGAGATCTCCGCTTCAATCTTCTTAGATTCTTCCGGCGTGGGTTGCACAAGCCGGATGGGTAAGATTTTTGCCCTTCGAAGAGCCCTACACTTTCAAAGCTGCGAGTCTACGCTGTCGTGGTAAACGATGTCGTGGCAGTTGTCACTTAATGATTACGAAGGCTGATTTTAAGGCAACAACAGGGTTTATTTAATCATGTGCCGAAAGGTACAAATATCCGCCAGCTCTTTGATGTCCGGCTCGTTCTCCAGGTTCAGGATGATGTCTTTGGTCCGCTCAATATGCTTCTCCGACAGGATTCCCTTTAGATACTTGCGGTAAATCGCTACGACCTCGTCCATGGTCAACGGATACTTGGGACCTCCATAAGGCTGGTCCATGGCCCCGGTCAGCACTTTCCCGTTATTCAATTTTAGGTCAATCCGCCCCTCTCCCGAGAAATACCGCGTCGGGTATTCTGGATGGTACACTACCTTGATCTTTTTGCGGACCTCGGCAACTTGGGGATCTTTCACCGACTCTTCCGTGCAAGTCTCCAACCCGCATTCCCCATGGATCATCTGGTAGGCCAGGATATGCTGGGTGCTGAAGCGGCTGTCCTCGGCGCTTTTGGGTTCCGCCCGGTCCACCACGTTCCGCAACGGGTCGAAATGGAGCACCATCTCCGCCAAATCTTCGTACTTCACCCCATTCTTTTTCATTAGCTCGTTGAGCACATCCACGAAGTTGTGGGTGAAGAAGCAGAACCCCCATTTCTTGATCCAGGTGTTGTTCGTATAGAAGGGAGCTTTCCCCAGGCCCTCGATCATCTTTTTGAATTCAATATTCTTGTTACCGCCGGTAAGCATGTCCAGGCATTTTTCGATCACCGGATTGCTGGTCATCCCGTCTTTGGCCAGCATGGCGTTCACCACCCCGTTGCGGCACACCGTCGCCGACTCCCAAAAATGGGCATCTGTCCCCCAGGTGTGCATGTACCCCAACCCCTGGACCATGGCCAGTCCAAAGGCCGCTTTCGTCTCCTCCTCCGACAATTCCAGGGCGCGGGCACAGCTCGCCGTCGCTCCATAAATTCCGATAAAAGGCAGATTGCAGATGCCGATCCCGTCCGTCCCCACCGAGGCCCACATGGCAATCCTGTTCTGCATTTCTTGTCCGACGTATAGAGCCACGATCATCTCTTTCCCGGATAACTTCCATTTTTCCGCGGCGGTCATTAGTGCCGGCCAGGTGGTCACGTCGCTGATGCCGCCGCCGGGGAACTGGTCATCTTCCATTTCCGAAGCATGTCCGAAAAAACCGTTGATCAAAGCCGCATTAGCCACGTCCGCCCGAAAGCCGCAGCCGTAAACCCCACTCTCCGGCTTTCCAGAATTTTCCATCACATACCGGATCACTTTCTTGGAAGTCGGCGCTGCCGACCCTACCAGCAATCCCATAACCTGCTTCAGGGTCAGCTTCTTCACATGCTCGATCACGCTCGGGTCCATATCCATATACTCGGTGTGGGTTACAAATTTGGCAAACTTCTCGGCAACCTCCATATTCTCCTCCTTTAGATTTTTTGAACCAGGTCTTTCTTGATATCTTCCTAAGGCCTTCTACGCCTTTCCCCTTACCCTTTGTCCCCAGCGCCCTTTTTCCTTACTTGCACCCCGAGAACCCCTTCCCATACCTTAATCATCGCCCCTTTATTTTCCTTTCCCAGTCCCTGGTCTAAGGCCATCTGGTAGGTAACCATGGCCGCTGCTGTGATAGGAAGAGGAATCCGGTGGGCACTGCTGATCTCAGCTACATGCACCATGTCTTTGTAGGCATCCGCTAACGGATAACCGGGCCCGAAGTTCCCCTCCAAGATGAGGGGGGCGAAGTTATCCAATGCAAAGCATTGCCCCGTGCCCGTGCGAGCAACGGTACAGGTTTGTTCGGGATCAAGCCCCATTTTTACCGCCATCGGAAGAAGCTCAGCAATGGCTGCACAGTGAATATCAAACATGACCTGATTAATCAGTTTCATCATCTGCCCATTACCAGAAATGCCCGCATAAATGATTTTATTGCCCATGGCTTCCAGAGCAGGCCGCACTTGTTGGAAAACCGCTTCCTCACCTCCCACCATGATGGTCAGAGTCCCAGCCTTGGCGCGGGCTTCCATGCCAGAGATAGGCGCGTCCAAGAAAGGGATTCCCCTACCCTGCAAAGATGCGGCTATTTTTCGCGAGCTGAGAGGATGGATTGTTCCACAATCGATGACCATCTGGCCGGGTTTCAGAACATCCACAATCCCATCTTTTCCAAATAGGACCGCTTCCACGGCCTCTGTGTCTGGGAGGCAGAAGATTACCCAAGTGGACTCCTGGGCCAGCTCTTTCAGCGAAGGAAGCGCTTTGCCGCCCTGGGAGGTCATTTGCTCCACGACCTCTTTTCTTCGGGCAAAGAACTTCAGTGGGAACCCGGCTTTCATCAGGTTGAAAGCCATCCATTTGCCCATCGTTCCCAGGCCGACAAATCCAATTTTGGTTTTCATGACTCTTCCCCTCCTATTTCCTAAATGTTCAAGGTGGCATATTATTTTTCTTGTTATTAGCTCACCATGCTCAGCTTTTCTCTACCTCCGCCTGAAATAATAATATAGAATTAGATCGAGAGTATGAGAATAATGGTTTCCAGGCAAATTTGCAAGGGGCGAAGATAGAGGTACTATGCCGCCCTGGCTCATCTGTGGTTAGATTCAATCAATACCCAAATTTTCCCGAGAGAGGCTTTCCATGAATAAGTCAACAGGCCATATATTTTACCGGAATCTTCGAAAATTCTATCCCACCGCGGCCCGGGGTGAAGGAATCTATATTTTCGACACCGAAGGGAAAAAGTATATCGATGGTTCAGGGGGAGCGGCTGTGGTGGGGATTGGGCATGGAGTAAAAGAAATAACCGAGGCCATGGTCCGGCAGGCCGAAAAAATTTCTTTTGCCCATAGTTCCCAATTCACCAGCCAGTCAACCCTCGAGTTGGCGGCGCAATTGGCCCAACTTGCTCCTGAGGGGCTTAATAAAGTCTATTTCCTTTCCGGCGGATCGGAGGCGATTGAAACGGCAGTCAAAATGGCGAGGCAATACCAGGTGGAAAGGGGCAAGCCGGAAAAGTACAAAGTGATTTCCCGTTGGACGAGTTACCATGGGAACACCCTCGGCGCCTTGGCTCTCTCCGGTCATACCGGAAGAAGGCGGCTCTATCTTCCGCTGATGCTGCCTACCCCCCATATCCAGCCGGCTTACTGTTACCGGTGCCCTTGCGGGCTTACGCCTGAAAAATGCGCTTGGGAATGCGCTGGGGATTTGGAAAAAACCATTCTCTATGAAGGGCCAGATTCCGTGTCCGCCTTTATTGCCGAGCCGATTGTCGGCGCTACGGCAGGGGTTCTGGTTCCCCCCGATGGATACTTCCAAAAAATCAGGGAAATTTGCGATCGCTACGATGTTCTTTTCATCTCCGACGAAGTAATGACCGGGATGGGAAGAACAGGGAAGAATTTCGGGATTGACCACTGGAAGGTGAAACCGGACATGGTCGTGGCCGCCAAAGGTCTGAGCAGTGGTTATACCCCCATTGCTGCCGTAATTGTGAGGGATGAAATCCACAGGGCGATTCAAGAAGGCTCGGGCGCATTCGTCCACGGACATACGTACAGCCAGAATCCATTATCCTGTGCTATCGCCCTGGCAGTCATCGAATACCTACTGAAACACGATTTAATCTCCAGGTCTGCTAAAATGGGAGAATATTTCCTGCGAGCCCTGCTGTCCTTGAACCGCCATGCCTTTGTGGGGGACATCAGGGGAAAAGGCCTCTTTGCGGGCATCGAATTGGTCAAAAATAAAAAGACCAAGGAGCCTTACGATCCCCAATTGAGGCTCAATGCCAAGGTCGCCAACTTAGCCTTTGAAAAAGGGTTGATTACTTATCCCGGCGGAGGGGGAGCGGACGGGATCAAAGGAGACCACCTGCTCCTCGCTCCTCCCTTTATTATCACTGAGGAGCAAATCGATCAATTGGTAGCAATTCTCGACCAGACGTTCACCGAGGTGGCGAAGGAGATTCCCAGAGGCCTTTCTCCTGAAGTACCGTCCGGAAAACTTTCAGGCCGGTGTTGACGACGGGGACACCTCCGTAGGTAGCCATCTGAAAGATAACCTCGGCAATTTCCTGGCGAGTGCATCCCACATTCAGGGCGGCGTGGAGGTGCGCTTTCAACTCTTCAGTTCGTTCTAAGACGGTCAAGGCTGCAACCGCAGCCAACTGTCGGGTGCGGTGGGGAATCTTTTCCCGGGCGTAAAGCTTGCCCGTGAAAAACAGGGAGATATCTTTGGCCAGCTCTTTATCAAAAGACCGCCAGAGATTGAAGGCTCCTTCCCCTTCTAATCCTTTGAAATACAGTTCCGCCGTCTTCTTTGTTTTTTCCTTCAGGTCTTCATCTTTTTTATTGGTCATTCTCCTGTCTCCTGATTTCTGACTCCTGGATTCTGTTTTTCACTTTTTCTCTTCCTCCGCTTCAAAGACTTTCATTTTTTTGGCCAGCTCCAGGAGCCTTTGATCCACTAAGTAGTTGACCGTCTCTGGCGGATAGGTCCCCTCCTTGGTCTTCTCTCCTGCGGGGACGCCGGTTAATATTTCAATTCCCTGGTCGACGGTCTGGACCGGGTAGATGTGAAATTTTCCAGCAGCCACAGCCTCAACTACATCCTTACGTAACATTAGGTCTCCGACATTCTGGTGGGGAATCACCACCCCTTGTTTTCCAGTTAAGCTCCGGCTGCGGCAGACGTCGAAGAAACCTTCGATCTTCTGGTTGACTCCGCCGATCGGCTGAATTTCTCCATTTTGATTCACCGAACCGGTGACGGCGATGTCCTGGCGCAGGGGAAGGACGGATAAGCTGGAAAGGATCGCATAGACTTCCGTTGAGGAGGCGCTGTCGCCGTCGACCCCGCCATAAGATTGCTCGAAGGCCAAGCTGGCGGTAAGAGTCAAAGGCTTGTCCTGGGCATATTTCCCCCGCAGATATCCCCCGAGAATAAGCACCCCCTTGTTGTGCGTCCTCCCGGAAAGGTCGGCCTCACGCTCAATGTTAATGATCCCGGCTTTGCCCATGGAAGTTTTGGCCGTAATTCTGGATGGTTTGCCGAAAGCATACTCGCCCATGTCGTACACCGACAAGCCATTCACCTGGCCCACTGTGGCTCCATCGGAATCGATCATGATGATTCCATCCTCGATCATCTCCTGAATTTTATCCTCGATCATCTTCTTGCGGTAGATCTTTTCGGTGACGGCTTGCTCCACATGCTTCTCGGCGATGATCTCGCTCTTATCTTTCTTCGCCCAGTAACTCGCCTCTCGTAAGATGTCGGTGATCCGATGAAATTCAGTAGAAAGTTTTTTCTGGCGGCCCGCCAGGCGCACACCGTGTTCGATCACTGCCGCTACCCCGCTGCGGTCGAAAGGAAGGAGATTTTCATCATGGCAGATCTTGCGAATGAAAGAGGCATACTGCATTTGGGTCTCTTCCTTCCGTTCCATCACCGTGTCAAAGTCTGCCTTAATTTTGAAAATCTTCTTAAAATCCTCGTCCACGGCATAAAGCATCCCATAGAGATAGGCATCCCCGATCATGACCACCTTCACCCGAACTTCAATTGGTTCTGGTTTCAGGGCGGAACTGGCAAAAAGATAAAAGGGGTCGAAGGACTGCATTTCCATGGAGCGGTTCCGCAAGGTGCGTTTCAAAGCAATCCAGACCCCCGGTTCTATAAAAACATCCAAGGCGTTCAGAACTAAGTATCCCCCGTTGGCCCGCAGGAAAGACCCGCTTTTAATCTTGGTAAAATCCGTCTTCCCAATTCCGCCCATGCCCCAGCTGCGTTCGATCGTTCCGAAGAGGTTGCGATACGTGGGGGAAGTCTCGATAATTACCGGAGCCCCTTTAATCTCGGAGTTATCCACCAAAACGTTCACCTGAAATTCGCTGAATGTGTCCACTGGGATGGGGAGCGTCAATCCTGGGATAGGAAGCGGCGGCGCCTCAGGTTTAGGCTGGAAACGGCTGGGATTTTCCAGGATGCTATTCTTCACCTCATCAAGGTAAGCATGGATCTTGGGTTGTTTGTTTTTCTCCCGGATGTCCCCGATTGCTCCTTCCACTAAGTGTGAGATGGCGGATTTATCCAACGCCGCCAGTGCTTCCTGGATTATCTTCTCCACTTTCCGAGTCTCTTTGAAAACCTGCTCCATTTCCGCGTTTAATTGACTGTATTTGACTTTGAGGTTTTCAAAGTTTTCCTTGGGGAACTGCCCCTGGTCCACCAGGTTTTCCAGTTGATCGAGGGGCATGGCATTGCCGGCCACCATTGGCACAACATCCGGGCGGGTGAATGGGCCTACTTGCACCTGCACTACGGCAAACCCTTCTTTTTTGGCCCGGCTCTCAAACTCTTTGCCCATCCCTTTTTCCCTATCCCGGTGTTTTTCGACGAGTTCTCTCCTCTGCTTCTGGTACTCTTCGCTCTCGAAGACAAGAGGAATGTTTTTCTTCAGGGATTCGATGAGGTCATCCATGTCCTTCTTGAAGGCCTTGCCCCGACCTGCAGGCAGGCAGATGCATTTGGGCTGATCCGGGTCTTTGAAATTACTCACGTAGCAGAGGTCATCAGGGATTTTCCCGGCCTTGTCGATCTCCTCCAGCAGGCACTTGATCGTGGTGTTGCGACCGGTTCCTACCAACCCTACTATAAAGATGTTGTAACCCAGGCTGTCCATCTCCAACCCCAAGCGGATGGCTTTCAAGGCCCTCTCCTGGCCGATGATTTCCGTGCAAGCCGGGATTTCGCTCGTATCCTCGAACGGAAGTGACTCGGGCGGGCACCGCCACCTTAATTTCTCCACAGGGACTTCAGGATATTTTATCACTGCTGCCATGATGATACCTCCTTGAGCTCCCCCCTCCCCTTCCCCTTCCCCTTCCACCGAGCCCATGTGTCGGAATCTCTCTTTGTCATTGCGAGCGACCGAGGGGAGCGTGGCAATCTCTTACTTTTCAAATCTCTTTGAGATTGCTTCGGTCGTTTCACTCCCTCGCAATGACTTTGCGCCACAGTCTCCCACTCGGGAGAGGGATGGGGTGAGGGGGAAAATCTGCGTTTAAATTTGAAAAGAAGATTAGCAAAAAATATGGGGTCGGTCAAATGGTAAAAATAGGTATCAGTGTCAGTGTGAGTGTCAGTCAAGAATAAGGAGGAAAAAGATTAGCCGGGGAAAAGAGTGGGGCCGAAGCCCCACTTAAGAATCACCCCCACCCAGCCCTCCCCCCTCGA
>JAURYC010000295.1 GCA_030654105.1 Deltaproteobacteria bacterium | reverse complement strand
AAGCTTTTCAGAGAAAAGCGAATATTTATCTCCGTAGAAAATTGGGCCCGAATGCCACCGGCGCATTTGGCCGTAGAGCCTTCCCCGAGCATTCCTTTTTCCAGAAGCACCACTCCGTTGGCCCCTTTTTGGGCCAGGTGATAGGCAATACTTGCCCCGATGATCCCCCCGCCAATCATGATGATCTCTGCAGTCTTTTCCATTACATTTCATTCTACCTGAATTTATCTAAATTCCCCAATTGTAAACTTGACCCCAATTTTTTCGTCGTCCTACCCAGCATCCCACCTTGGCGGCATTGAAAGGGCACCGGGGTATAAGCTGTTATTCCTTGCGGATAAATATCACCTTATCCGCTACGGGCGCACAATTACAAACGACGAATACTGGGCGATGAGTTATGGTCCTGTCGGAACGGCAGCAAAGGATGTATTGAGTCTTGATAAAGATTTCTTAGACAAAAAGGAATATGAATATGCACAGAAGAACTTGAAAAAGGTTGGAGAACACGAATTCGAGAAAGGAAGTTCTTGCGGCAGTGAAGAATTTGATATGTTATCGGAAACAGACATCGAGGCTCTTGATTTTATCTTAGAAAAATTCGGAAGAATGAAAAAGCTCATCAAAGGAAAAAATAAAGGATAATTTTTTACCTGTCAAATCCTCGCCCTCCAAATCTACTAAGGCCCCTGCAAGGAGGCTTTTTTTGCTTGGAACTGTGATATGAAAGGGGACGTCCTTGATTTTTATTGGTTCGCTCATTCAAAAGTTTTTTGTGGTCATTTGCTGTTTTCCGACCCAGTCATCAGGCGGGATTCCAAAAAACTGCAATATCCTTCTTTACCCACAATAATATGATCCAGAACCCGGAGGTCGATGGTGCGGGCGGCTTCGGTAAGGGAACGGGTCAGTTGCTTATCCTCCGGGGAGGGCTCGGAATCTCCGCTGGGATGGTTATGGACCAAAATGATTCCGGCAGCGTGATGGGCCAAGGCCTCCTCAACCATGCGTCTGGGATATATAACCGCTCGGTCAACTGTTCCCTCCTGGAGAACCTTGTAATCCAGAACCTTATTTTTGGCGTTTAAAAAGATGACCATGAAAGCCTCATGGGGAAGACCGGCCAGTTTTACCCGGGCGAAATCGAGTACGGCCTGGGGAGAAGATAGCACGTCTTTATTCCTCATCTTCTTGGCCAGATAAATTCCACAGGTCTCTTTGACCAGACGGATGAGGGTCGAGGAAATGGGGCCGATATTGGCAACTTCTTCCAGTTCTTTCTGCCCCGCATCCAGGACCCCGGAGAGGCTGCCGAAGCGTTTGAGGAGATCCTTGGCGATTGGCTTGACATCCTTCCGCGGGATGGCGTAGGTCAGCAGGAGTTCCAAAACTTCATAGTCATGCATCCCCTCGGTTCCGTTTTTGCGAAACCGCTCCCGCAACCGCTTCCGGTGTCCGAGATAATCAGGCTTGTTTTCCATGTTTCACCCCCATTCCGCTGCTAACCTGCTAAGTAGCCATTCTGTAAAAATTTACTTAAAAACTATATACCGCTCGGTAAGCCATTTACTCAATGTATTGAGTAAATTT
The DNA here is from genome assembly GCA_030654105.1 of Deltaproteobacteria bacterium. Lineage (NCBI taxonomy): Bacteria > Pseudomonadati > Myxococcota > Myxococcia > Deltaproteobacteria bacterium. The sequence continues at coordinate 4,822 of JAURYC010000295.1, read as the reverse complement.
ACTTAATACCCTGAGTAAGTCAAGCATATTCTTAATTTAAAGGGGCCAAGGATTCGAGGGGTCAAGGGAACTCCTTGCCACCACGCCAGGACCATGGTAAAAGAGATTTATCATATTTCTAAAACATTGACCGACGTTCTGGAGAAAAAATCATGCACGCCATCGAGAAAATTTTGGCCGAAGCAGCGGGAAAAGAGTCTGTCACTACCGGGGAGATCGTGAATTGCCATGTGGATCTTGCCGAAGTCAATGACCTTTATTTACAGACTATCCGTTCTTTTTACGAAATGGGCGGGGGAAAAGTGTACGACCCAAAAAAGATTACCTTCATTCTGGATCACTACGCCCCGGCATCGACGGTTCAGCAGGCCGAAAATCAAAAGCAGATGCGCGAATTTTGCCGGGAACAGGGTATTGAACTGCTTTTTGATGTCGACCAAGGAGTATGCCACCAGGTAATGGTGGATCACGGTTTGGTTTACCCCGGCATGGTGTTGGTGGCCACGGATTCCCATACGACCACCCACGGGGCTTGCGGAGCCTTCGGAACAGGTGTGGGAGCAACGGACATGGCGGTGATCATGATCACTGGAATGCTCTGGTTCCGGATTCCGGAAATCATCCGCATCAACCTGGAAGGGCAATTGCCCAAGGGAGTTTACGCCAAGGATATCATTCTCAAGGTCATCGGGGACCTGAAAGCCGACTATGCGGTCTACAAAGCGGTTGAGTTTACGGGCTCGGCAGTGAGAACCCTCAGCATCTCCGAGCGCATGACCTTGTGCAATATGACGACCGAAATGGGAGCGAAGACCAGCTATATTCAGCCGGACGAAATTACTTTCGCTTTTTTAAAAGAGAAACTGAAACGCGACTACAAAATATTTACAACGGATGGCGGCTATCCCTATAGCGCCGAGCATTCCTTTGACATTTCTAATTGGCCTCCGCAGCTTGCGGCTCCCCATAGCGTGGACAACGTTCATCCCCTCGAAGAATTTATCGGCAAGCCCGTGCAACAGGCTTTCTTAGGAACCTGCACGGGTGGGCGGGTGGAAGATCTCGCCGTTGCCGCCCGAATATTAAAAGGAAAGAAAGTTCATCCGGGAACCCGGTTCCTCATTGTCCCCGCTTCCAAGGGGGTCCTTCTGGAAGCTATGGCCAAAGGTTATATGCAAACCCTGGTGGAGGCAGGAGCCACCTTCGTAACCCCCGGATGTGCCGCCTGCCTCGGAACGCACCAGGGCATATTAGCCGCCGGGGAAACCTGTATCAGCGCCTCCAGTCGCAACTTTCCCGGGCGCATGGGCCATCCCAAGGCCGAAATCTACATCGGTTCACCAGCTTCCGTAGCTGCCGCAGCCCTGGAGGGGGAAATTGCTGATCCTACGCAATATCTTGATTAAAGAGGTGGCAAAAAATGCAAAAGGTGATTAGAGGGAAAGCCTTTGTTTTTGGGGCCAATATTGACACGGACCAGATCTATCCAGGTCGCTACCTGGAATTGACTGACCCTCATGAGGTAGCCAAACACGCCATGGAGGGGATTGATCCTGGGTTTGTAAAAGAATTTCAGTCAGGTGATATTGTTATCGCTTCCACAAATTTTGGTTGTGGCTCTAGCCGGGAACACGCGGCGGTGGCCTTGAAAGCGGTGGGCATCGGCGCCATTTTGGCAGATTCTTTCGGCAGGATCTTTTACCGCAACGCCATTAACCTCGGTATTCCCCTTCTGGTATGTCCGCACATCCATGAGTTGGCAAAGAAAGGGGACATGCTTAAAATTGATTTATCAACTGGTCAGGTGACCAATGAGACAACCGGAGCCACGGCCCAGGCCCAACCCCTGTCCGATTATGTATTGAAGATTCTGGAAAGCGGGGGAATTAAACCATTGATTAAGAGTCAATACAGCAATAAGAAATAATTCAGAAGATTAAATTGCAGTTCTAACAATTTCTACGGCCTTAGGAGCGAAGCAATGGAAATACCCGGGTTAAAAGATGTACTGTTGGCGCAGCGACAGATCCGCCCATATCTATCCCGAACCCCTCTGCATAGTCATCTGGCGATTAACGCCCTGGTGGATACCGAAGTATATATCAAACATGAAAACTACCAACCGATTGGAGCCTTCAAAGTCCGGGGTGGAATCAATCTGATCTCTCAACTCGACTCTGAAGAGCGGTCACGGGGTGTGATTACTGCTTCAACTGGTAACCACGGACAATCCGTGGCTTTTGCCGCCCGCCTGTTTGGAGTTAAGGCACGGATCGTGGTGCCGGAAAAGGCTAACCCAGGGAAAGTAGCCGCCATACAGGGCATGGGAGCTGAGGTAATCTTTCATGGAGCTACCTTTGATGAAGCTCGTTTGCATTGCGAAATGTTGGCCGAAAAACACGGTTATCGTTACATCCACTCTGGCAACGAACCTCTGTTGATCTCAGGTGTGGCCACCGAAGTGCTGGAAATGCTGGAGGATCAACCCAGGCTGCAGGTTATCATCGTGCCCATTGGTGGGGGGAGCGGGGCGGCTGGGGCTTGCATCGTGGTCCGAGCCGTCAACCGGGACATTCGGGTCATCGGGGTGCAGTCCGAAGCCTCTCCAGCGGCTTACGAGTCCTGGCGGCAGAGGAGATTAGTAGAAGCTCCCAACCGCACCTTTGCCGAAGGGCTGGCCACCGGCACGGCCTTTGCGCTGCCGCAGGCGATCCTTTGGGAAGGGTTGGATGATTTTGTGCTGTTGGATGATCATGAAATCATGCAAGCCATGGTGTGGATGGTGGCGCATGCTCATACTTTGGCTGAGGCAGCAGGGGCAGCCTCTTTGGCCGCGGCATACCGTTTGCGCCATGAGCTGAAAGGCAAGAAAGTAGGGCTGGTGTGCTCCGGCGGGAATACTTCGCTGGAGCATTTAAGGCAGGCTCTTAACTCCGCAAGTGAAGAATAAAAAGGATTTCCGCGATTTCATTCCAACCCGAGCCTCCGCAGGGCCCGGGGGTCTTCTCGCCAGTTTTTTTCCACTTTTACCCAGAGTTCCAAAAAAATCTTCGCTCCGAATAAAGCCTCCATCTCTTCCCGGGCCCGGCGCCCAATCTCCTTGAGCATCCGGCCTTTTCCCCCGATCAGGATCCCTTTCTGCGATTCCCTCTCCACCTGGATCGTGGCTTTGATCACGATCAAATTTTTCTCCGCTTTCTCTTTAAATTCTTCGACCACCACGGCCGTGGAATAGGGAATCTCTTCTCGGGTCAAGAGGAAAACTTTTTCCCGGATTAGCTCGGCCGCCAGGAAACGTTCGGGCAGGTCGGTAATCATATCCTTGGGGAAAAGTTGGGGCCCTTCGGGCAGGATTTGGAGAAGCTCGGCCACGAGGACATCCACCCCATCCCCCCGGAGGGCAGATAGGGGAATGATCTGTTCAAAAGGGCGCAAGCGGGAATAATTCTCGATGATGGGGAGAAGATCGCCTTTGGGAACCAGGTCAATCTTATTGATGACCAGGATAACAGGGTTCCTTACCTGGTTGAGAGTTTTCAGAATGAAGTCGTTTTCTTCATGATCGGGGCGGTCGGCTTCGATCAGGAAGCATACGACGTCCACTTCGTTATAGGTGGCCAGAGCGACTTTGACCATTGCCTGGTTGAGCTTCGACCGCGCTTGGTGAATACCGGGAGTGTCCAAAAAAATAATCTGCCCGGCAGGGTGGTTTTTGATTCCCAGGATCCGGTTCCGGGTGGTTTGGGGTTTATTGGATATGATGGCTACCTTTTCACCCAAAAGGGTGTTGAGCAGGGTGGATTTACCTGCATTCGGCCGGCCAATGATCGAAACGAACCCGGATTTAAACCCTTCTTTTTTTTCTTCCTCAGTCATCGCTTCCTTCCGGAAAAAGGTGGCGTTTTTGCAAAGTCCTTTGCGCTGCCCTCTGCTCCGCCTCCTTTTTGCTCTTTCCCGCTCCTACCCCGGCCACTTTATCCTGAATCATAACTTTTACGCCGAAGACTTTATCGTGGTCCGGCCCAAACTCCTTGACCAGCATGTAGCGAGGGGTGGCTTTGAGGGCTTCCTGGGAAAATTCCTGCAGCTTGGTTTTGAAGTCCTGGTAGAATCCTTCTTGCTCGGCTCGGTCTAGATGAAAAGAAAAAAGCCGGGAGATCACCTGCCAAGCCTTTTTAAACCCCCCATCCAGGTAAACGGTTGCCAAAATGGCCTCCAGGGCAGCGGCCAGGATGGAACTTTTTTGCCGTCCACCGGTCATCTCTTCGCCTTTTCCCAGCAAGAGATAATCCCCCAGCGCCAGTTCTCCGGCAATCTTGGCCAGGCGAGCCTCATTGACCACAGCCGCGCGCAAGCGCGAAAGATTCCCTTCGGGGTAATCAGGATGGCGTTCCATGATCAGATGACTGATAACCAGATCGAGGACGGCATCCCCCAAGAACTCCAACCGCTCATTGTCTTGTCCACCCGCCTCGATATTTTCATGGACGTAAGACTTATGCCTCAATCCTTGATCGAGAAGGTCGAGGGATTTAAAGCGGTAATGAATCTTTTTCTGGAGCCCTTTCAGCGCTTTTTTGCGTTCATTATTAGCCACAGAGATCACCGAGAACACAGAGGATTAATAAATTTTTATTCGGACGCAGATGAACGCGGATTTTCAAGATTTTAAACCTGATGATCTCGTAAAAAGTCTGTAAATACGCTTTTCTGTCATTCCGGCGAAAGCCGGAATCCAGTCCTTTCAAATAGTTATAAGTTCTCTGGACTCCGGTTTTCACCGGAGTGACGACTTTTTACGAAGCCATCATTATTGACTTTC
>JAURYC010000294.1 GCA_030654105.1 Deltaproteobacteria bacterium | reverse complement strand
GCGCAATTAAAAAGCCAAAGCATTAAATTTTAATATTTCAAATTCCGCATTCTGCATTCCGCAATCCGCATTCGAATGGAATTTTTGTGCTCATCGATTCTCATGCCCACCTGGAAATGAAGGATTTCGATAAAGACCGCAACAGGGTCATTGCCCGGGCAGTTGAAGCAGGGGTGCGCCATATCATCACCGTGGCCACAACGATTCCGGATATCCATAAAGCCTTGGAGATCGGCCAAAAAAATGAATCGATCTTTGTCTCGATCGGCATCCACCCCCACGAGGCCCAAGATATTCGGGCCGGGGATTACGACCAGCTCCGTGCTCTGGCGAGAGAAAAGAAAGTGGTCGCTTTCGGTGAGATCGGACTGGATTTCTATCGCAACCACTCGCCCCGGGCAATCCAGCTGACTCGATTTCGAGAACTCTTGCGCCTGGGAAAAGATCTGGGGTTACCCATTATCCTCCATGACCGAGAGGCTCACGATGAAATTCTGAATGTTTTAATGGAGGAAGGGGATGGTCTGTGGAAAGGAGTTTTTCATTGCTTCTCCGGCGATGTTCCTCTCGCCAAAAAAGTTATTCAGATGGGTTTTTTTATTTCCATCCCGGGGACAGTGACTTTTTCAAAAGCAACCACCCAGCAAGAAGTTGTCCGGTGTATTCCCCTGGAAAAGATACTCCTGGAGACGGACTGTCCTTACCTGGCACCGGAGCCTTACCGCGGGAAGAGGAATGAACCTGCTTTCATCCGGAATACGGCCGAAAAAGTGGCCTCCCTGAAAAGCTTGAGCTTTGAGGATGTATGCCGAATCACATCTTTGAATGCCCGGGCTCTTTTCGGGATAGGGGAGGAACTTCCCAAAGGGAAGATTGTATACCCCATCCGCAATTCATTGTACCTGAACCTCACCAATCGTTGCTCAAATCTCTGCACGTTCTGCGCCAAAAAAGCTTCTTACGTAGTCAAGGGGCATGACCTGGAGCTGTCCCGCGAACCCAGTGCTGAGGAACTGGTTCAGGCCGTGGGGGATCCCCAAAGGTATCAAGAAATCGTTTTCTGTGGATTCGGCGAACCCCTGCTTCGCCTGGAAACGGTCAAAACCGTTGCTGCGGAATTAAAGAAAAAGGGGGCCCGGGTACGCATCGATACTGACGGGCAGGCGAACCTGGTCTATGGCCGGAACATCCTTCCTGAATTAAAAGGGTTGGTGGATGCGGTATCGGTCAGCTTAAATGCCGAAAGCCCTGAAAAATATCAGCGCCTCTGCCGTTCCCCCTTTGGAGAAGAAAGTTTCCACGGGATACTCGATTTTATCCGGGAGGCGAAAAAAGTTATTCCAGAAGTTGTGGCTACCATCGTGGCAATGCCAGGTGTTGATGTCGAAGCCTGCCGCAGGCTGGCCGAAGAGGAGTTGGGCGTGAAATTCAAGCGCCGGGCTTACGATGAGGTGGGATGAAAAGGAAGGAAAAATGGACATTGGGAGAGTGATTATCCTTCTTCTGCTTTTTCTTTGGGGGGGCACCGGAGCTGCAGTAGCCGGGGAAAAGGGGATCCTTTGGGTAGACCGCTTTGCGGGTGGAGTAGATGCGAAAGGGTTTCCGGTCGGTTGGAACCTGGAAAAAGAACCGGGGAGCGATTCCAAGATTACCTTGGAGCAAGAGAAGGAAGGCCATTTTTTGCGCCTCCTTTCGGTCGGCGATACCTTCGGGTTGAAAAAAGAGATGTCCTTCGACATCCGCCAATACCCGTATCTTTCCTGGCGCTGGAGAGCCACGAAGCTTCCCAAAGGTGGGGATATCAGGAAAAGGGAAACGGATGATCAAGCCGGCCAAATCTACGTAGTATTTCCCAAGTTTCCCACCATGATCAAGTCTGTCGGCTATATCTGGGACAGTCAGGCCCCGGCTGGGTTTTCAGGAACGAGCACGGCCTACAGCAAAATGAAGTACGTCGTCCTCCAGAGCGGGGTTAATAATTTGAACCAGTGGGTATCCGAGTCCCGCAATGTTTACGAAGATTACAAAAAACTTTTCCAGGAAGAACCACCTACCGTAGGCACCGTCCTACTTTATATCAACTCCCAGCACACCAAAAGCTCCGCTTCCTGCGATTATGCCGATATTTTCTTCTCGGCCAGCCCTCCTAAAAAAGAATGATTTAAAAAAATATCCTTAAAGGAAATTAACCTGATAGATAGCATCGATTGATGTATTAACTTTATCCTTTTACTTTTAATCATGTTATGACACGCCTTGTCGCAATAGTGCATATTTTAACCATTAATTGATGAATATGATTGGGTGGAATGGGGTGGTGATGCTTGGCGTATTTCAAGGATTTGAAAAATGATTAAAGAGCTAATCCGCTGTACGGTCTGCAATCAGGTGATTCCCAATTACGGCGGCTTCGAGTTGGCCCGGGCCAACAGTCTTCCAGGGGTAGAATGGAACAACGCGGATCTCGCCAGGGTCAAGGAATTCCTGACTGCCCATCGCGGCCACCCGATGGAAAAGCTCTTTATTAAGGCCGATTCCGGCATCAGCGAAAAGCCCTCCTACGAACCCTTGCGGGTGACCTATTTTCTTGCCGACAGCAGTGAACGGAAGTTCCTGCTCCGGCGGACGAAAACGGCCCTGGACCAGCCGGCTTTTTACGAGATCATTCCGGGAAGATTGCAGATATTCAATATGTCTCTGAAGATCCAGGAGGATGATCTTTGCAAACAGATCGCTGCCGACAGGGGACTTTCCCTTATGCCCAAGGAGAAGGTGCAGAGATTCCTCCAGGCCTTCCGAGAGGAAGTGGCGAGCATCTCTCTGCAGGCGTTGGGAGAGGTGGCCGAGTCGATAGAGGAGGGAGAGACCTCCCTCCAGGCCTACGGGAGTCTGAAAGAATCTATCTGGGAAAGGATTTTAGATCGGTGCCGCTGGGATTTTAATGGGTCCGAACTGAACGAAATCAGGAGATTCATTGACGAGAACCGGGATCCCCCCGATGTTTTGTCGCTTCAGCTCCAGCGGCGCATCTCGGTCATCTCCCTTGTGGAGGCGGAGTCCGGCGTGGACCTCCAGGACAGGGAGGAAACAGGAGCGGTTATAGAAGCCCGCTCCAGCTCCATTGTTGAAAAGAAAGTGGAGAAGGGGCGCTTCTAAATCACATTTGGGGACGCAAAAAGAAGGACTTTCTATATAACCTCTGTAAAAGGAAAAAATTAAGGTTTAAAAATCAGAAGTTTTAAAGCAAGCCCCGTTTAGCGAACACAAATCAACTAAGCTCTTTCATGAACATTTTTTCTTCAACCAATCTTTCACTTCGACGAACTCTGTATCCAATTTTTAATTCTTGAAATTGGTTAGAAAACCCAGGATAATATTTTTAGAGATCTTCCTGATGGCCGAGCAGATGGAAAGAAATGGGCCATATCGCCACTTTGAGCAGAGAGTTGGAAACGCTGCGCCACCAGGTGATTTGAGAATTATTTGGACGTAGATAAACGCAGATTATGAGGATTTAAAATCGTAAAGGGTAAAAGCGTAAATGGGTAGATGCGCACCTGCATTGACGGCTGTGCGTTTTTACGCATTCACGCCTTAACGGTTTCATCTTTTTATCTGCGGTAATCTGCGCAAATCTGCGTCCTCCAAAATACATGACGAAAGGAGAGGAAGGAATGAAAAAGTACACCTGCAACATTTGCGGTTATGTCTATGATCCGGCCGCGGGAGATCCGGAAAATGGTGTAGCCCCCGGCACGCCCTTCGAAAAACTTCCGGCAGACTGGACGTGCCCGGTATGCGGGGCCAGCAAGACTGATTTTTCGCCCGAAGGCTAATCCAGCGGAGGTCTTTTGGACTTCCCCCTGATCGAAATTCTACTATCACAGGCGAAAGTTTCCCGCAGAGAGGTTCGTTCGCCTTGAACTGAACTCATTCCACCAAAGCTTGCACCCCTCAGAGCTCCTGGTGAAGCGGACTGAAAGCAGGAGGCCTTCCTGGTTCGTTCCGGAAAGCAACCCTCCCATCCTTATAATCACCTGATCCAGGAAAAAAGTCCTTACCTGCTTCAGCATGCCGACAATCCCGTCGACTGGTATCCCTGGAACGAAGAAGCTTTTCGTCAAGCCAAAGAGGGAGACAAGCCCATTTTTCTTTCCATCGGTTATGCCACCTGCCATTGGTGCCATGTAATGGCCCATGAATCCTTTGAAGACGAGGAAGTGGCCAGGTTACTGAATCAATCCTTTGTCTCCATCAAAGTGGATCGCGAGGAACGGCCGGACATAGACCAAGTCTACATGTCCGTATGCCAGGCCTTAACCGGCCAAGGAGGCTGGCCGCTATCGATCTTTATGACCCCGGAAGGAAACCCGTTCTTTGCGGGAACCTATTTCCCTAAAGACAGCCGGGCGGGTATGGTGGGGTTTACCGTCCTCCTAACCCGCATCTCTACTCTCTGGCAGAACGACCGGGAGAAAAGGGTTCACCCTCTGAAAGATGATAAAATCATCACCTCCTGGAACGGGCTGATGATCGCCGCCTTGGCCAAAGGCGCGCAGGCGCTCCAGGATGATGGCTACGCCTGGGCTGCCCGGCGGGCGGCGGATTTTCTTCTGGAGAAAATGCGGACATCCCACGGCCGGCTGTATCGCCGTTACCGCCATGGACATATCGCCTATCCGGGTTTCCTGGATGACTATGCCTATTTGGTCTGGGGCCTAATTGAATTATATGAAGCCACCTTTGAGGTCCGGTACCTGGAGAAGGCCGTCCATCTCAATCAGATTATGATCGAACTTTTTGGGGATGCGGAAAAGGGCGGGTTTTATTTTACTGGCCAAGAAAATGAAATGCTCATCGCGCGCCCCAAGGAGATCTATGATGGCGCGGTTCCGTCGGGGAACTCAGTGGCCGCCTTAAACCTATTACGCCTAGCTCGCATGACCGGCAAGGTAATTTGGGAGAAAAAGGCCGACCAGCTGCTCCAGGTTTTTTCTTCAGCCGTGGCGGATGTGCCCATGGCGTGCACCCAGTTACTCATTGCCCTTGATTTTGTGGTCGGCCCGACTAAGGAAATGGTCATCGCCGGGGATCCGCAAGAAGAAATGGCCCGGGCTATGATTGCGCTTTTGCATCGAAAATTTGTTCCCAACAAAGTCGTACTGTTGCGGCAGGAGGGCGAAGCTGGCAAGGATCTAACAGCCCTGTCTCCATTTGTTGCGGGGATGATTCCTGTTGGTAAAAAACCGGCGGTTTATCTGTGCGCACGGTTTGCCTGCAGAAGCCCCCTGACGGATCTGCCTGCCCTCGAATCGGCCCTGGAATAATTGGGATGGGTGAAGGCCAATTGAAATTTAATATAATTATTTCTGCGCCCTGAACCCTGTTGCGGACCAGGTCTACGTAAGGATTCGCTCGAAGGTGCTCCGGTTAAACCGAAAGGAATATGGGATGGACAAGAAATGGAAGTGCACGGTTTGCGGCTATATCCACG
>JAURYC010000293.1 GCA_030654105.1 Deltaproteobacteria bacterium | reverse complement strand
TGGGACGAAGCGGGATGAGGTGGAGCGTGGGCAGGTGGTGGCGAGGCCTGGGAGTATCACGCCGCACACGAAGTTTAAGGGGTCGGTGTATGTGTTGGCGAAGGAGGAGGGGGGTCGGCACACGCCGTTTTTTAATGGGTATCGGCCGCAGTTTTATTTTCGGACGACGGATGTGACGGGGGTGGTGACGTTGCCGGAAGGGGTGGAGATGGTGATGCCTGGGGACAGTGTGGGTTTTGAGGTGCAGTTGATTACGCCGATTGCGATGGAGAAGGAGTTACGGTTTGCGATTCGGGAGGGGGGTCGGACGGTAGGTGCCGGAGTCATCGCCGAAATCATCGAATAATTTTTTGCGATATATAAATACCCCCTAAAAAGCTAAAGGACCTCATAAATTCATTATGAAGCGAGCGGGGTTCTTTTTGGATATGAGGAGAAGTTGTGAGAGAAATAGTGACCCTAGCTTGTGGGCAATGCAAGCGTAGAAATTACACCACTACCAAAAATAAGCGCTCAACCCCGGACAAACTGGAATTCAAGAAGTATTGCCGATTCTGTCGCACCCACACTCCGCACAAGGAAACCAAGTAGAGGCGACAAAGAAAAACTGCAGCGTAAGCGGGCTTTTCCTCTTTTATCGGCAGTCGCTCAATCGATCAGTGGAAGGACGTTTGAAATAACAGGCCAGTAGCTCTAACGGCTAGAGCACCGGACTCCAAATCCGGGTGATGGGGGTTCGAATCCCTCCTGGCCTGCCAAGTAAAAACTTTTGCCCCAGGATAATAAAATGGAAAAGATCAAGGAATTTTGGCAAAGGGCAAAGCAATTTTTTCGTGAGGTGCGGGTGGAGTTGAAGAAAGTTACCTGGCCCTCAAGGAAAGAGACCATCGCCTCTACTTCTGTAGTATTGATCACCGTGGTCTTGGTGGCTTTTTTCTTGGGAATTGTTGATTTGGGTCTTTCGCATTTGATTAAAATATTTTTAGGTTAGAGGTCGGATCCATGGCCCAAAAGTGGTACGTTGTGCATACGTATTCGGGGTTTGAGAACAAAGTGAAATCTGTATTAGAGGAGCGGATTAAATCGGCCAAGAAAGAAGAACTCTTTTCAGAAGTTCTCGTCCCCGCCGAAAAAGTGATCGAGATGATCAAAGGAAAGAAAAAGGCATCCTCGCGTAAGTTCTTCCCGGGGTACATCTTGGTCAAGCTGGAACTGAATGACGAAACTTGGCACATCGTAAAAGATACTCCGAAAGTTACTGGATTTGTAGGAAATCGGGCGAACCCTACGGCCATCCCGGATAAAGAAGTGGAGGAAATAAAGAATCAGATGAGCGAGGGTCTCCTGCGGCCGAAACATCGCATGACCTTCGAGAAGGGCGATCAAGTCCGAGTGGTGGATGGGCCTTTCTCTAACTTTAATGGTTTGGTGGAGGCGGTAAATCCAGAAAAAGGGAAAGTTCGTATTTTGGTAAGTATTTTTGGGCGCTCTACCCCCGTAGAATTGGATTTTGCCCAGGTAAAAAAGAATTGAGAGAAGAGGACGAAGATGGCTAAAAAAATAATCAGCATGGTGAAGCTGCAAATTCCCGCTGGGCAAGCGAACCCTTCACCCCCTGTAGGACCTGCCCTCGGTCAGCACGGGGTGAACATCATGGAATTCTGCAAGGCCTTTAACGCTCAGACCAAAAACCAGGAAGGTATGATCATTCCGGTCGTGATCACCATCTACGCTGACCGATCTTTCTCTTTCGTCACCAAAACTCCACCAGCCGCCGTTTTGTTGAAAAAGGCCGCGGGGATCATCAAAGGGTCTGGAGAACCCAACCGAGCGAAAGTAGGTCAGGTTACGCGGGCGCAGGTGAGGGAGATCGCCCAGACGAAACTTCCAGATCTGAACGCCGCCAGCTTGGATGCTGCCATCTTGACCATAGCAGGAACGGCTAGGTCGATGGGCATAGACATCATAGAAGGGTAAAACCATGGGTAAAAGAAGCAAAATCTATTTGGAAGAGAGAAAGAAAATTGACCGCACCACAAAGTACGACCTGGACTCAGGTTTAAAATTACTTAAAGAATCCGCCCGGGCCAAGTTTGACGAGAGCGTGGACATGGCTATCCGCTTGGGCGTTAACCCCAAGCACGCGGACCAGATGGTGCGGGGCACGGTCCCCCTTCCTCATGGAGTGGGCAAGACGATAAAAATTTTGGTCTTCGCCAAAGGGGAAAAAGAAAAAGAAGCCCAGGAAGCCGGGGCAGATTTTGTGGGGGCTGATGATCTGGCGGAAAAAATTACCAGCGGCTGGACGGATTTTGATAAAGCCATCGCCACCCCGGACATGATGGGGATGGTGGGAAAGCTAGGGAAAATTTTAGGGCCCCGGGGCTTGATGCCCAACCCTAAAGTGGGAACGGTAACTTTTGACGTAGGAAAGGCCGTAAAAGAGCTTAAAGCCGGGCGAGTGGAGTTCAAAGTGGAAAAAACCGGCATCGTCCACACCACTGTAGGCAAAGTTTCTTTCGAAGAAGGAAAGTTGAAAGAAAATGTTTTAGCCCTCATGGATGTGATTATCCGGGCCAAACCTGCCTCGAGCAAGGGGACCTATCTTAAAAGTATTGCCATTTCGACAACCATGGGGCCTGGGATCAAACTCGATCCCAACGCTCTCCGTGGGGCGATGAAGCCATAAGTTGAAGTTAGAAATTCTACGAACTGTAATGGTTTGTCTGAGACCGTAGGTACGCTTCGTTGCGCTTAAGCGGAATACTCCGGCCTACCGAGACAGAATAAAACTCTGGAAGGATGAAATTTTGGGGGAAGATCATCCCGATCTACGGTCTTTTCCACATCGAACGGCTGGAGTGAAAAGGTGAGGCAGAAAGGAGATTGAGATTTGAAGCGAGAGGATAAACGTAAAGTTGTTGCCGATCTCCAGCAACGGATGACCCAGGCGAAAGTGGCGATTTTGACTCGCTTTTCGGGCCTTAACGTGGAAAAGATGACCAAGCTTCGCCGGGAGCTACGTAAAGCCGCCGTGGAGTATCGCATTGTCAAAAACACCCTTTTACGGCTGGCGATTCAGGGTACAGAAAAGGAGCCTTTGGTAAAGGCATTAGAAGGGCCTATCGCTGTGGCGTGGAGCGAAACAGACCCCGTGGCTCCTGCCCGGATTTTGGCCAAATTCGCCAAAGAGTTTCCGGAATTGCATATCTTGGTAGCATGCTCTGAAGGAAAGCTATGGGGACCGGTGGAGATTCAAAGCTGGGTAACGCTTCCGAGCCTCGATGAGCTCAGGGCCAAGATTTTGGGGTTAATTCAAGCTCCGGCCTCAAACCTGGTTCGTTTGCTTGTGACCCCCGGTACGCGCTTGGCCCAGCTATTGAAGGCCAAAAGCCAAAAAGAATAAAGATTTTTGAGATGATCTTTCAAGATCAAAATTACATCCCGAAGGAGAAGGAAAGATGGCTGATTTACAGAAAATCGTGGAAGAATTGAGTGGCTTGACCCTATTAGAGGCCGCGGAATTGTCCAAACTTTTGGAACAAAAATGGGGGGTATCAGCTGCAGCTTTTGCAGTGGCCGCTGCGCCGGCAGCAGGCGCGGGACAAGCGGCGCCCGTAGCCGAGGAAAAAACGGAATTTGACGTAGTCCTGACCAACGTGGGTGAGAAAAAAATCCAGGTTATCAAAGTGGTGCGCGAGTTGACCATCCTGGGATTGAAAGAGGCTAAGGACTTAGTGGAAGGCGTGCCCAAGCCGGTCAAAGAAGGGGTCTCTAAAGACGAGGCCGAGAGCATTAAGAAGAAGTTAGAGGAAGTAGGCGCTACCGTAGAAATCAAATAAGGCCTAGACGAGGGCAGTGGGGAAGCCCCAAATATTTGAGGGACCCAGATGCGCGTTGATTTTTAAGATGGTAGGCAAAAAACCTTTGGCTGCGGCTAGCAGCAGTACAAGCTTGCATCTTGATGATAGCATTTTTTAGCCGTGAATTGCCGTTGTCAAAACGACAACAGGATGGGAGGGAATAAGGAATGGCGTCTATGTCGTCGAGCGGCCATCCGATCGTTCGTTTAAATTTTTCTAAGATTGAAAAAATCATGGACATTCCTAATTTGATCGATGTCCAGAGGCAGTCTTATGAGAGTTTTCTGCAAAAGGATGTTTCCCCTGAGGATCGACAGGACATCGGCATGCAAGCGGTGTTCAAGAGTGTTTTTCCCATCCGTGCCTTTAACGAAACAGCCTCTATGGAATTTGTCTCCTATTCCCTGGGCGATCCCAAATATGAAGTGGATGAATGCCGTCAAAGAGGGATGACCTATGCGGCTCCCTTGAAAGTGGTAGTCCGACTGATTACGTATGAGGTGGACGAGGAAGAACGAAAAGGCAAGCCCCGCGTTCGCGATATTAAAGAGCAGGAAGTTTACTTTGGCGAAATTCCCTTGATGACCGACAAAGGAACGTTTGTAATCAACGGGACGGAACGGGTTATCGTCAGCCAGCTTCACCGATCTCCTGGGATTCTCTTTGAGCACGAAAAAGGGAAAACTCACACCGGAAAACCTCTTTACTCAGGAAGGATCATTTCTCACCGGGGTTCTTGGCTCGACCTGGAGTTTGACACCAAAGGTCTGCTTTATGTTCGTATCGACCGCCGGCGGAAGTTACCCGTTACCATTCTGTTGCGAGCTTTGGGGGATTCTCCAGAGGAATTGCTCCATTACTTCTATCAGACCGAAAAGACATTTTTCTTCGAAGATAAAATTACCAAGAATGTCGATTTCGATCTGCTGGTCAACAAGCGGGCGACAGAGGATATCAAGCACCCTCACACTGGGGAATTGCTCATCCGCAAGAACCGGAAAATCACCCGGCCGGCCTTGAAAAAATTGATGGACGCCAAGGTAAAAGCCGTAACTATCGAACCAGCCGATCTGGCGGGTCGATACTTGGCCCGTGACGTTTTCCAGCCCAAAACTGGGGAGATTTTGTTTTCAGCCAATACCGAGCTAACTGTCGAAAAAGTGGGGGAGATGCGCCAAGCGGGGGTGAAAGGAATCGACATTCTGTTCATCGACCAGTTAAACGTCTCTTCATCTCTCCGGGACACTTTAAGTTCGGATCGAATTGACGATACGGAAACCCGACCCATCGAAGAATACCGGAAGCATAACCCTCAGGACAAAACTCCGATTACGGTTTATAACGCCATCTTAGAGATTTACCGTCGTCTGCGACCCAGTGAACCTCCAACGTTAGAGACGGCGAAGATTTTTTTCGATAACTTATTTTTCAACCCCGATCGATATGATCTTTCCCGTGTAGGCCGGTTGAAGATTAACCACCGTTTGAAGTTGGATGCCCCTTTGGACTGTCGTGTTTTGCGGAAAGAAGACATCCTGGAAACGGTGAAATATTTGATCGGACTGAAAGATGGGGTGGGGGAAGTCGACGATATTGATCATCTGGGGAACCGCAGGGTAAGGGCTGTGGGCGAGCTCTTAGAAAATCAATACCGGATTGGCCTCGTTCGGATGGAGAGGGCCATTAAGGAACGGATGAGTTTACAGGACGTAGAAACTCTCATGCCCCATGATTTAATCAACCCCAAGCCCGTTTCCGCGGTGGTGAAGGAATTCTTTGGATCCTCGCAACTATCGCAATTTATGGACCAGACCAACCCTCTTTCCGAGATTACCCATAAAAGGCGCCTATCGGCCCTCGGGCCAGGAGGATTGACCCGGGAGCGAGCGGGCTTCGAAGTTCGGGACGTCCATCCAACCCATTATGGCCGGATATGCCCGATTGAAACCCCCGAAGGTCCTAATATCGGTCTCATTGCATCTCTGAGTACTTACGCCAAAGTGGATCCCCTCGGCTTTATTGTTACCCCTTACCGGAAAGTGGTAAATGGGCAAGTTACGGAAGAAATCGAGTATCTTTCCGCCTTACAAGAAGATGAAAACCGGGTGATTGCCCAAGCCAATGCTGCAGTGGATACGAAAGGGAGATTCACAGCGGACCTGATCCAAGCTCGCATCGCTGGCGAGGCCACCTTAGTGCGGCCCGAAGAAATCAACCTGATGGACGTTTCCCCCACTCAATTGGTGAGTGTAGCTGCTTCTTTGATTCCTTTTTTGGAGCATGATGATGCCAACCGGGCTTTGATGGGCTCGAATATGCAGCGCCAGGCTGTCCCCTTGCTGCAGGCTGACGCCCCGTTGATTGGTACGGGAATGGAAGGTGTGGTGGCTCGAGATTCAGGGGTCACAGTGGTGGCTGAGCGAGATGGTGTAGTGGAGAAGGTGGACTCATCCCGCATCATCGTCCGAGCCGATAATGCCAGTCGGAATGGCCCCCGATCCGAGGTGGATATTTATAATTTGATCAAATACCAGCGTTCTAACCAAAATACCTGCATCAATCAAAAACCCATCGTGCGGGAAGGTCAGCGAATACAAAAGGGCCAGATCATTGCTGACGGGCCAGCAACTCAGAGCGGAGAGTTAGCATTGGGTCGGAATGTGCTGGTAGCCTTTATGCCTTGGGGGGGATATAACTTTGAGGATTCGATCCTGATTAGCGAAAGGGTCGTCAAAGATGACAGTTTTACCTCCATCCATATTGAGGAATTCGAAGTCGTCGCTCGGGATACGAAACTGGGCCGGGAAGAGATCACCCAGGATATTCCCAACCTCGGGGATGAATCTTTGAAAAACCTGGATGAAAGCGGAATCATCCGCATCGGTGCCGAAGTAAAAGCAGGAGATATTCTAGTTGGGAAGATTACTCCCAAAGGTGAGACCCAGCCCTCTCCGGAAGAAAAACTTCTGCGGGCGATTTTCGGGGAGAAAGCCGGAGCCGTCAAGGACACCTCCCTTCGAGTTCCACCGGGTGTAGAAGGGACCGTGATTGGCGCGAAGATTTTTAGTCGGCGTGGCGTGGAAAAAGACACCCGGGCCAAATCTATCGAAGAAGAAGAAATCGCCCGCAGCCACCGGGACCAGGAGGATGAAGTACAAATCGTGCAACACCTCGCTGCCCAGAAGGTGCGCAGGCTTTTCCTGAATGAAGTTTTAACCACGCGGGTTGCGGAGGAGCGCAGCGGTAAGACGCTGGTCCCCAAGAATACCAAGTTGACCAAAGAGATATTGGCCGACATTTCAGATTCGCGTCTCCGGGATTTAAACATCCAGAACCCCAAGAAAAAAGTAGAAGCCGAAAAGATATGGGAACAGCTGGATGAACGGGCACAGGTTATTAAGGGAGCCTTTGAGAAAAAAATTGCCCGTTTGAAGAAAGCCGATGAACTTCCTCCCGGAGTGATTAAGATGGTCAAGGTTGATGTGGCGATTAAACGAAAACTCTCGGTAGGAGACAAAATGGCTGGCCGCCACGGGAATAAGGGAGTTATTTCTCGTATCCTTCCCGAAGAAGATATGCCCTATTTAGAAGACGGAACGGCAGTGGACATCATTCTTAATCCTTTGGGGGTTCCCTCGCGAATGAATGTGGGGCAAATCTTGGAAACTCATTTGGGGTGGGCTGCCAAGGGCCTTGGGGAACAAATCAACCGTATTATTGAGAAAGAATACAACCCGAAAGCCCTGCGGGAAAAAATTAAAAAGATTGATCATTCAGAAACTTTTTTGGCGTTAATCAAGGACCTGGATGATGAGGAAGTGCGGGAGTATGTTCAAACTCTGTCCCGGGGAATTTACATGGCTTCTCCAGCTTTCGATGGGGCCACAGAAGAAGAGATTAAAAGGGCTCTAAAGGAAGGGGGGCTTCCGGTTACAGGTCAGGCGACCCTTTTTGACGGTCGAACGGGAGAACCTTTCCACCAAAAGGTCACGGTGGGAGTCATCTATATGATGAAACTTCACCACCTGGTAGACGACAAGATTCACGCTCGGTCTGTAGGTCCCTACTCCCTGATTACCCAGCAGCCCCTGGGAGGGAAGGCTCAGTTTGGCGGGCAGCGTTTGGGAGAGATGGAAGTCTGGGCCCTGGAAGCCTACGGTGCTGGCTACGCACTGCAAGAGTTCTTGACGGTAAAGTCGGATGATGTACTTGGCCGGACGCGGATGTACGAGACCATTGTCAAGGGGGGCCATAACTTGGAAGCTGGGGTCCCTGAATCGTTTAACGTCCTGGTCAAAGAGCTGCAGAGCCTTTGCTTGGACATGGAGCTTCTGGAAAAAGAAGAAGCATAAGGGGGAATGGCTTTGGAAGATCTTTTTAGTTTTTTTGAGAAACCCAAATATTCGATGGCCTTCAATGCCGTGCGCATTTCGTTGGCCTCCCCCGAAAAAATTCGCGCTTGGTCCTACGGGGAAGTCAAGAAGCCAGAGACCATCAATTACCGCACCTTTAAACCCGAAAGGGATGGCTTATTTTGTGCCAAAATCTTCGGGCCTACCAAGGATTATGAGTGCAACTGCGGCAAGTATAAACGAATGAAACATAGGGGAGTGGTCTGCGAGAAATGCGGCGTGGAGGTCATCCAGTCCAAGGTAAGACGGGAACGACTTGGCCACATCGAAATGGCCGCTCCTGTGGCCCATATTTGGTTCTTGAAAAGCCTTCCCAGCCGCATCGGCAACCTCCTGGACATGACCTTGCGGGAATTGGAAAAAGTACTTTACTTCGAGGCTTACGTGGTGATTAACCCTAAGGGTACACCACTTAAGGAAAAGGAGCTTCTCAGCGATGAACGATACCGCAAAGCTATAGAAGAACACGGAGCTGATTCTTTCGTTGCTGGAATGGGAGCGGAGGCGATCCGTGAGCTTCTGCGGAAGGTGAACGTGAACACCCTCTCCGACCAGTTACGGGTGGAGATGCGGGAAGCTTCCTCCGAGGTAAAAAAGAAAAAAATCGCCAAACGGTTGAAAATTGTCGATTCCTTTAAGGATTCTGGAAATAAGCCCGAATGGATGATCTTGGAAGTGATTCCGGTTATTCCTCCAGATCTGCGGCCCTTAGTTCCCCTGGATGGAGGGCGATTTGCGACCTCGGATTTGAATGACCTATATAGGCGGGTAATCAATCGTAATAACCGTCTCAAACGTTTACAAGAGTTGAGTGCGCCTGAGATTATTATCCGCAACGAGAAGCGCATGCTTCAGGAGGCTGTGGACGCTTTATTCGATAACGGACGGGGAGGCAAGGCCCTCCTGGGATCTAACGGTAGACCGCTCAAATCCCTTTCCGATATGCTTAAAGGAAAACAAGGGCGGTTCCGGCAGAATTTACTGGGGAAACGGGTGGATTATTCCGGAAGGTCGGTAATTGTTGTAGGTCCTGACTTACGACTTCACCAATGCGGCCTTCCTAAAAAAATGGCCTTGGAATTATTTAAACCTTTCATTTACAACCGCCTCGAGGTAAAAGGTTATGTAACGACCATTAAAAGTGCTAAGAAAATGGTAGAGCAGGAAAAAGATGAAGTATGGGAAACGCTAAGCGAGATTGTCCGCGAGTACCCCGTCTTGCTTAATCGAGCCCCTACTCTGCATCGCCTGGGCATCCAAGCTTTTGAGCCAGTCCTCATTGAAGGAAAGGCCATTCAATTACACCCGCTGGTCTGTTCCGCCTTCAACGCCGATTTTGATGGTGATCAGATGGCCGTGCACATTCCCCTCTCTATTGAAGCCCAGATCGAAGCGCGGGTGTTGATGATGTCCACTAATAATATTCTTTCTCCGGCTCATGGAAAGCCTATTATCGTACCCACCCAGGACATCGTCTTGGGGCTCTATTATATGACCCGGGAGAAGCGTTCGGTCAAAGGGGAAGGGAAGATCTTCTCCGGCCCCGAAGAAGTGCGGATGGCCTATGATGCTGGGGAAGTGGATTTGCATGCGGTCATTAAGGTACGCTTGGGGGCCGACGGTCACACCGAACGGGTGGAAACGACCGTGGGCCGGGTCCTATTGCGAGAAATTCTACCCTCCGAAATTCCTTTTTCTTTTATCAATAAAGTTTTGAATAAAAAAGAACTAGCCACTCTGGTTGACCAGTGTTATCGATTTGCCGGGAATAAAAAAACGGTCATCTTAGCCGACCAACTCAAAGATCTGGGTTTCCATTATGCCACCCAGGCCGGAATTTCCATCTGCATCGACGATATGGTCATCCCCCCGCGGAAAGCTGAGCTGTTACAAAGAGCCAACCAAGAGGTTCTGGAGATCGAAAATCAATATAAAGAAGGGTTGATTACAGACGGAGAACGGTACAACAAAGTAGTAGACATCTGGGCTCAGGTGACTGAAAACATTGGTTTTGAAATCCTTGAGGAGCTAGGTACGGTCATGATCACCGATCCTAGTGGAAAGAAAAAACGCGTACCCTCTTTCAATCCCATATTCATGATGGCCGATTCAGGAGCCCGGGGAAGTGCCCAGCAGATTCGCCAACTTGCCGGAATGCGTGGCTTGATGGCCAAGCCCTCGGGGGAAATCATTGAGACCCCCATCACTGCCAATTTCCGGGAAGGGTTGACGGTTTTGCAATACTTTATCTCCACCCACGGAGCGCGCAAAGGTCTGGCGGACACCGCACTTAAGACGGCCAATTCCGGCTATTTGACCCGCAGGCTGGTGGACGTGGCCCAAGATATGGTGGTTGCCGAAGAGGATTGCGGGACATTAGAGGGCATTTTTGTGACTCCCTTGGTGGAAGGCGGAGAGATCATAGAGCCCATCGGAGAGCGCATCCTCGGGCGGGTCGCTTTAGAGGATATCGCCGATCCTTTTACCGAAGAAGTTATCATCAAAGCCAATGAGGAAATTGATGAGAAATTCGTGGAAAAGATCGAGAATGCCGGGTTGGAAAAAGTTAAGATTCGCTCGGTGTTGACCTGTCGCTCGAAACGGGGAGTTTGCGTAAAATGCTACGGGCGGGATCTGGCCCGCGGCCAGATGGTCAACATCGGAGAAGCAGTAGGAATTATCGCTGCTCAGTCCATCGGTGAGCCGGGGACCCAATTAACCATGCGCACCTTCCATATTGGGGGTACCGCCAGCCGACGGGCAGAACAAACCACTTTACAACCGCGGAACGACGGGCGAGTGAAATTTATCAACCTCTCCACGGTGCGGAATAAAGGTGGGGATTGGGTAGTTATGAACCGGAATGGGGAACTGGCTCTGGCAGACGAAACCGGGAGAGAACGCGAACGTTATCCGATCATCTACGGGGCAAAGATTAAGGTTGGAAACGGACAGCTTGTGAAAGGGGGAGACCTGATTGCCGAATGGGATCCCTATACCATTCCCATTTTAACCGAAGGTTCTGGGCGGATAAAATTTGGGGACATTGTCGAAGGCGTTACCATGCAGGAGCAGTTGGATGAGGTGACGGGTTTTTCAACCAAGGTCGTCTCTGAGGCTAAGGATCCGGAAGCCCGACCGCGGGTGTCCATCAAGGATGAACGCGGGCGGACTTTGAAGCTCCCCGGCTCAGAAGCCATGGCCCGTTATCTTCTTCCCGTTGGCGCTCATATCGTCGTCACCGAAGGAGATATGGTGCACCAGGGAGATGTCATTGCCAAAATTCCCAGAGAGACAACAAAAACCAAAGATATAACCGGAGGTTTACCACGGGTGGTAGAACTTTTCGAGGCTCGCAAGCCTAAAGAGTTTGCCGTCATTAGTGAAATCACGGGGGGCGTCTCTTTTGGCAGGGACACCAAGGGGAAACGTAAAGTAATCATTACACCCGAGGTGGGTGAACCTAAGGAATATTCGATTCCCAAAGGAAAACATATTAGTGTTCATGAAGGCGAAAGAGTCAAAGCCGGCGAGGCTTTAATGGACGGATCTTCGAACCCTCACGATATTCTTTCCATCCTGGGAGTAGAGGATTTAGCGCGCTATTTGGTCGATGAAGTTCAAGAAGTCTATCGCCTTCAAGGAGTGAAGATCAACGACAAACATATCGAGGTTATCGTCAAGCAAATGCTTCGCAGGGTAATGATCAAGGAAGTGGGGGACTCCAATTTCCTGGTCGGGGAGTATGTGGAACGACATGTCTTTGAGGAAGAAAATGAGCGGCTGGAGAATGCCGGCAAACAGCCTGCTGTAGCCGAGCCTCTTCTTTTAGGTGTGACCAAAGCCTCGTTGAGTACGGAGGGTTTCATTTCTGCCGCTTCCTTCCAGGAAACGACCAAAGTTCTAACTCAAGCTGCCATTAGCGGGAAGACAGACTTCCTCCGCGGGTTAAAGGAAAACGTGATCCTTGGTCGGTTGATCCCGGCGGGAACGGGTCTTCCGCGGTACCGGAATATAGGGATTAAAGTAGAAGGGGAAGAAGAAGAGAGAGAAAATTCAGAAAAAAATGCCTGAAATTTAATAAACTATTGACAAAAATGATAAATAAGGTAAAATTAAAAATTTTGATGCTGTTAATAAATGAGGGGGAAAATGCCCACAATTAATCAACTGATCCGTCTCGGACGCCGGAAAATAAAACGAAAAACGGCTGCCCCGGCTTTAATGAATTCGCCACAGCGAAGGGGTGTTTGCATCCGAGTATACACTTCAACTCCCAAAAAGCCCAACTCGGCTTTAAGAAAAGTTGCCCGGGTACGTTTGACGAACGGGTACGAGATTACCACCTATATTCCAGGAGTAGGGCATAACCTCCAAGAACATTCGGTTGTATTAATCCGCGGTGGGCGGGTGAAAGATCTCCCAGGAGTTCGCTATCATATCATCCGGGGGACCCTCGATTCTGTGGGGGTTCAAAACCGGAAGAAGAGCCGTTCAAAATACGGGGCCAAAAGGCCAAAGTGAGGAAGGCATGCCCAGAAGACGCGTAGTGACCAAGCGGAAAATTCTCCCCGACCCCAAGTATAAAAACTTGGGGGTAGCCAAGTTTATCAATAACATCATGGAATGCGGCAAGAAAAGTGTGGCGGAACGCATTCTCTACCAAGCCATGGAAATTATCCGGGACCGGACGAAAGAAGACCCGCTAAAGCTCTTCGAGAAATCTGTTAACAATGTAAAACCGATCCTCGAGGTGAAATCTCGTAGAGTGGGAGGAGCTACTTATCAGGTGCCCACGGAAGTGCGCGCGGAAAGACGGACAGCTTTAGCCATTCGCTGGCTGATTACCTATGCCAAAGACCGATCCGAAAAGAGCATGGAGGAAAAATTAGCAGCAGAATTTATCGATGCCGCGAATAATCGGGGGGGGGCCGTTAAGAAAAGAGAAGATGTCCACAAAATGGCCGAGGCCAACAAGGCCTTTGCCCATTATCGGTGGTAAAGGTGATAAAGGACCACTCCCGCAGCAGTGGGAACTGTGAACCCGATGACATTAAGCTTAGCCGGAAGATAGGTTTTTCTCAAAGGAAGTAAGATTTTGGGCAATCGATCAGAATTAGAAAAAACACGCAACATTGGAATCATGGCGCATATAGACGCCGGAAAGACTACGACGACGGAGCGTATCCTTTATTATACCGGAGTCTCATACAAGCTGGGAGAGGTGCATGACGGAACAGCGGTGATGGATTGGATGGAGCAAGAGCAAGAGCGGGGGATCACGATTACTTCTGCCGCCACGACTTGCTTGTGGAGAAATCACCGCATCAACATCATCGATACTCCCGGTCATGTTGATTTCACGATAGAAGTCGAGCGAAGCCTGCGGGTTTTGGATGGGGTGATTGCCGTTTTCTGTGGGGTGGGAGGGGTTGAGCCGCAGAGTGAAACTGTCTGGCGGCAGGCAGATAAATATGGTATTCCGAGGATCGCTTTCGTCAACAAGATGGACCGGGTTGGGGCGGACTTTCCCCGGGTAGTGAAGATGATCCGAGAACGCCTCAATGCCCATCCCTTTCCCTTGCAAATCCCCTTAGGCGAAGAAGAAGACTTTCGAGGGGTCGTTGATATTCTGCGGATGAAAGCAATTCTTTTCAACGAGGGAAGCTTAGGGGTGGATTTCCATGAGGAGGAAGTTCCCGAGCATCTGGCTAGAATTGCCCAAGCCTACCATGAGACTCTCTTCGAACGTCTGGCTGAATTGGATGATGCCTTCATGGAAAAATATCTGGCGGGCGAACCCATTTCCTCAGAAGAAGTTCAAGCTCTCATTCGTCAAGGGACCTTAGATGCCAAGATCGTTCCTGTACTTTGTGGGTCCGCTTTTAAAAATAAGGGGATACAACAACTTTTGGATGCCGTGGTGGATTACCTTCCTTCTCCCTTGGATGTTCCTCCCATCCGTGGATTCAACCCCGAAAATGGCCTGGAAGAAGAACGTTCTCCTGCCAATGGCTCTCCTCTATCTGCTCTCGCGTTCAAGATCATGAATGACCCCTACGTCGGCAATCTCACTTTCCTGCGGATCTATTCGGGAATATTGACCTCCGGCTCATCCATCTACAATTCCAGCAAGAGAAAGCGGGAACGAATCGGGCGACTGCTGAAGATGCATGCCAATAAAAGGGAAGAAATCAAGAGCGCCAGTTCGGGTGAAATCGTGGCCGTGGTGGGTTTGAAAGGAACGACAACGGGAGATACCCTCTGCGAGGAGGATCATCCGTTGGTCCTGGAATCGATCGAATTTCCGGAGCCAGTCATCTCCATGGCCATCGAGCCCAAAGCCAAAGGGGATCAAGAGAAGTTGGACCAAGGACTGCAAAAATTAGCAATGGAAGACCCTTCCTTCCACCATCACCTAGATGCAGAAACCGGACAGCGCATTATTTCCGGAATGGGTGAACTGCATTTGGAGATTATTGTCGATCGTTTGATCCGGGAGTTTGGCGTTACCGCTAAGGTAGGAAAACCCATAGTGGCATATCGAGAGACGATCACTCAAGCTGTTTGTTCCGAAGGGAAATTTATTCGGCAATCAGGCGGAAGAGGGCAATACGGGCATGTAATTTTAAAGGTCGAACCCTTACCCCCGGGAGAGAAGTTCCAATTTGTGAACGCCATCAAAGGGGGAACCATTCCTCGGGAGTACATTCCGGCTGTAGAAAAAGGGATTCGGGAAGCCGTGGAAGTTGGGGTTTTGGCTGGGTACCCGGTGGTAGATGTAAAAGTAACTTTGTTAGACGGATCGTTCCATGAAGTTGATTCGTCGGAATTGGCCTTTAAGATTGCTGGATCCATTGGATTCAAAGAAGGAGTAAAACGGGCCCAGCCGGTCTTGTTAGAGCCAATTATGGCCGTGGAAGTAATTGTTCCTGAGGATTTCATCGGGGAAGTCAGCGGCGACCTCGGTTCCCGCAGAGGAAAAATCACCAATTTGGAAACCCAGAATAGAGCCCAGAGGATGGAAGCGAAAGTACCCTTAGCCGAGATGTTCGGATATGCCACCCAACTTCGCTCCAATACTCAGGGGCGGGCTACGTTTTCCATGCAGTTTGACCATTATGAACGCGTACCCGTGGCGATTGCCGAGGAAGCCATTGCCCAAGCTCGCCAGCGTTGAAGGCGTGAGAAACCACCGCCAATGAAGTTGAAGCAAAGGAGGGGACATGTCGAAGCGGAAGTTTGAGCGGACGAAGCCGCATATGAATGTGGGGACGATTGGGCATATTGATCATGGGAAGACGACGTTGACGAGTGCGATAACGAGGTGTTTAGCGGTGAAGGGGCTGGCGGAGTATGTGCCGTTTGATCAGATAGACAAGGCGCCTGAGGAGAAGGAGAGGGGGATTACGATAGCGACGGCGCATGTGGAGTATGAGACGGAGAAGAGGCATTATGCGCATGTGGATTGTCCTGGGCATGCGGATTATATAAAGAATATGATTACGGGTGCGGCGCAGATGGATGGGGCGATATTGGTGGTTGGGGCGGATGATGGGCCGATGCCGCAGACGCGGGAGCATATATTGTTAGCGCGGCAGGTTGGGGTGCCGTATATGGTGGTGTATTTGAATAAGGTGGACATGGTGGATGATCCGGAGTTGATTGAGTTGGTGGAGTTGGAGTTGCGGGAGTTGTTGAGTAAGTATGAGTTTCCTGGGGAGGAGATACCGATTATACGTGGGAGTGCGTTGAAGGCGATGCAGCATGGGTGTGGGGATGAGAAGTGTGAGAGTTGTGGGTCGATTTTTGCGTTGATGAAGGCGGTGGATGAGTATATTCCGGAGCCGAGGCGGGATGTGGAGAAGCCGTTTTTGATGCCGGTAGAGGATGTGTTTTCGATATCGGGTCGTGGTACGGTGGTGACGGGTCGGGTGGATCGTGGGTTGGTGAAGGTGGGGGATGAGGTGGAGGTGGTTGGGATACGGCCGACGTTTAAGACGGTGTGTACTGGGGTGGAGATGTTTCGGAAGATATTGGATCAGGGGCAGGCTGGGGATAATATAGGGGTGTTGTTGCGTGGGACGAAGCGGGATGAGGTGGAGCGTGGGCAGGTGGTGGCGAGGCCTGGGAGTATCACGCCGCACACGAAGTTTAAGGGGTCGGTGTATGTGTTGGCGAAGGAGGAGGGGGGTCGGCACACGCCGTTTTTTAATGGGTA